>JAYGDH010000654.1:0-3287 GCA_046583055.1 Pirellulaceae bacterium
GACATCGAGTCCGAAACCGCACACGAGGTCTACGAGTTCAACAACCTTAGTGAGGATGCAGAAATCACCGGGATCCTTGTTCACAAGTCCAGGGTAACTGTAACTGGCTGGTCCATTGGATTACTCGTCTTCGCAATGGGACTACTGTTTTGCGGAAAGCCTGGCCGGCTGCAGCTCAAATTTATCGTTATAAGTGAACTGCTGATGCTCGCCCTCTATTACCTCAACCCTGTCCCCACACTCGAAGATGCCTGGATCGTGATCGCCGCACTCACCATCGTGCTGATCCCGATTTACGTCATTTCCACCATCTACTGCGAATGGATCGGACACGTGATGCGCCGTTTCACCAGCCGCACGGTGACCCCCCTGCTAATTACCGTTATCTGCCTCACACAACACCTGGCCATGGTCCAGGCAGAAGATGATGCACTGGTAGCCGTCAAGGTTCCAGCCGGAGCTGTCATCGTACCGTACGATCCAGAGAAACTCCCCGGCAAACAAGCCGATCAGCAATTGCTGGTACCACTTGACTACTACACCCAGTTGTGGCGCCGCGCATTCCCAGACAAGCCGTTACCGCACGAGGTAGCTCCCGTCAGTCATGCCATTGCAGGTGTGCACTATGAAACCAGCCTGGTGGATAGCGACTTCGTGGTATTCCAGGGTCATCTCGATATCGACGTATTCACGACCAGCGAGGTGACCATACCCCTGGGCCTGGCCGGCGGAGTCTTGCAGAAGGCCATCCTCGATGGCAAGTCCGCAAGCCTGGAGATCCAACAGCCAAAGGCGCCTCCAACGCAGTTGGAGCAACAGCAACAGGCAACGCCTCAGCAGCAACCTGCCCCCAATGCTCCTGGGAAAACGCTCCCTCGACTGCTACTGCACCTGAGCGGCAAGGGACGCCATCGGCTGGAAATTTCCGTTCGTGCCGAGTTAACCCAGCAAGGAGGATGGCGGGTCGCCGACCTGCAACTCCCTGCAGGACCCGCCACCGAAGTAATATTCAACGTCCCACAGAAAAACACCGAGATCCGCTGGCAAGGCATCCAGGGAAAATCAGAATACCTCACACGCAACGATGCGGAGTCTGTCATTTCCGGAACAGCAGCTAACGGCCGATTACAGTTCCGCTGGAGAAGCGGTGTCATACAAACCAGGATAGATCGAGACCTCACCGCCAATTCATCGGTCATGGTAGATGTACAGGAAGATGGCACCTATGTTGACTGGGACGCAGTATTCCAGTTTCGCAGTGCCCAACGAGACCTGTTCCGTTTCCTCGTTCCCGCCGACTATCGCGTGAAAAACGTACTGGGTAATAACGTCCGCAGTTGGCAAATACGAAACCTTGACGGACAGCAGGAAATTTCCGTTGAACTACTAGAAGCTGCCACCCAGAAAGTACAGCTAAAAGTACGGCTGGTCAAATATGAGAACATGATCAATGGCGAAGTCTCCACTATCCGTATTCCCCAGGTGATCGTACCCGATTCAGTACTCCACCAGGGGACCATAGTCGTCCGTCGAAGTCCCATCTTAAACCTCCGCCCCTCATTAATAAATGGCATTGTTCGAGAGGATGTACCACAATCAGCGCGGACTATCGCAGCCGAATCCCAGGGACGAATCGGCCCCCTGGGCCTGGAACCGATACAGGCTTATCGCTTTTCCTCGACCGGCTTCGATCTGGAAGTTGAAGCCTCTCTGATCCCTTCACGATCGACCGCTCGACTGCAAAACGTCGTGCGAGTATCGCAACAGGACATTACACTGGAAACTCGCATCCAGTATTTCACGACCGGTCGGGCCGTTCACCAGGCCCGTATCCTGGTCCCTGTGGACATGGTAATTCATTCCGTTCACGCACCGGGACTGGTCGACTGGTCGGAAGTCCCCTACGAACATGAGGGGACGCAGGTAAAACTCGTCACGGTACTGTTCTCCACGGGAGTTACTGGATCGTTTAACGTGGTTATTGATGGGCATCTCGATCGCAAACTGGTAGACATGTCCAGTTCCGTACCTCACCTCTCAGCGTTGGATGTCGCGACACAAAGCGGTGACACCGTGTTGCTGACAGATCCATCGTATAGCATTGAACTCAAAGATCTCGAGAACGGCGAATCTTTACCGACGGGTGCCATGCATGGCTGGCTGCAAGCTCGTCAACGTCAATATGCGCGAGCTGCCTTTCGTTTTAAGAACGCGACCTATCGTGCCAGTTTCACCATCACGCGACGCACGCCGGTGGTCCGAGTCAGTACCTACGCCAACGTGAAACTAACACCGCGAGCTATTGAAGAAACACTCCTCCTGGATTACTCGATCAAGAATTCTGGAATCCGCCAGATAACTTTCCAGCTCCCACAATGGCTCCGAAATGCCAGAATTAAATCACAGTACCTGCGTGCTGCCACTGTAACCGAAATCCCAGACAATCCAGATTGGGTCAACGTAACCCTCGACCTGGAAGATGAGGTAATCGGTCAATTGCGAGTGATTATCGAACATGACCGCGAGCTTCAATCCAAGCAACGAATCCCCGTTCCAATTGTGACAACTGGAACCGTAGACAAGCAGTTTGTAGCCTTCGAAAGTACCGGGGACGAGATCCTGCTGGAAGAGGGGGCACGCGGACTCGAAAAAGTCGAACGGCACCAGGCCGAGTGGACCCAATTGAAGAAAATGCTCCCTGGCAATATCTATGCCGGCTTCAAGGTCACCAGCGACCCTTCCCAGGCACAACTAATATACAGCCCCGTCCGGCGTGCCGTCATGGACAAAGATAATGCCAAGATCCTGTTGGCGGAAACAACGTTCTTCATGGATCGCCACGGCACATTCCGGTCCGAGGTGGTATTGCACGTGGACAACCAGAAAGAACAGTTTCTGACCGTACAGTTACCCCCAGGGGCCGCACTCTGGGCCGTGCTGGTAGATGATGCACCAGCAAAACCACTGGTCGACGAAGAAGGTCGATCCGGTTACCTGCGCATCCCGCTGATCCGTACCGCGCTCGGAGATAATGCATTTACGATCCGGCTGATCTATGCCTGCACCCGCCCCAAGCTCACCAAATGGACCTCCGTCCGCAACTTCCCGTTCCTGAAAACACCAGGCAATATCCCAACCAAGAATCACATTACCGTTAACCTACCTCGAACCTTCCACTGGTCTCCCGACAGTGAGGGTACGCTCGATCGAGTCGATTCGGACTTCCAACGAAGAGAAGTAGAGGCCATGTGGGAGCAACGCAACACATCGCTCTACAGTAAAGTCAA
>JAYGDH010000070.1:0-5623 GCA_046583055.1 Pirellulaceae bacterium
CAACAAAGAGAGGGCCGTGGTTACCACTGTCCAGCAAACACATACAAAAGATGCGTAATGGTAAGCCTCTAGAGTTTCCCGGTGAGCCTGAAGCACCAAGCGATTTTCGTACCACCGAATGAAGTCTTCGAGTTTGTCTCCGGACAAAATGAGTCAAATCCCCTCTGAGGTTGCGGTCCATTTCATCTGAATCACTGCAAGCCGTGTGCCACTGACAGGAACCTTGCAGGGCAAAGATAAAACTACACCCTCCCCCCTAACCGACCAGCAGCATGATCTGCTGCTGGACCTGGTGGCTCAGCGTCGGCCAGCGCTGGATGAGCAACTGCAATTGCGGGTCGAGCGAATGAGTTTCTGCGAGAAGTGCGCCGGATTTTGCGCCGCCTTGAGGGCAAGCGCTGCTGTTTCCAGCGGTTTGTTCCCTTTGTTCGAATCCTGTCCTCTCCGCTGGGCGTGTTGGCACCAGGTAGCATGGTGCCGCAGCCGTTTTCAAAAGCCCTTGCAGAGGCAGGCGTCGTCGCTAGCCTGCACCTGCGCGGAGATTATGCTTCTGTAGCCGGTTGCCCATGGAACGAATGGTGGATGATGAGGAATAGCAGGACGGGCGGTGTTTTTAGCTCGTTTCGACATCGCATTTAGAGAGTAATCGTTGGCCAGGAAAATGGAACTGGCCGGTTCCTTTTTGAGAAAAGTTCGATCGTTGATTCGGTTTCACGACCATTTCTAGAGATATTGACCAGTACCACGCGTTTACATCACCCGACCCGGTGGAGAATGGTATGATGGCACTACCCATGGGCGGCGCAGCAGTCGTCGCCTGGAATTTGCCCATCGCCTGGGGGGGCAAATCGTTCTGTAGATGAAGCAACTCGATTAACCACAGGAATAAAAGTTCATGCGAATTCGTCCGGTTGGATTCACTGCCCCGTTATTGATGGCCCTGCTGCTGGTCGCCTCACTCGCTTCCAGCTCACGGATGCTGGCCGCGGAAAAGAGTGCCGCCCAGCTGTTACCCAAGTCCACCCTGCTGTACGTCAGTATCCCGCAACCAGCCGAGTTGCTGGACACGATCTGGAACCATCCGCTGCGTAGCCAGATCGAAGCACTCGATGTCTACCAGCAGGCGTTTGATACGGCTGGTTACCGGCAATACCGAATCGGCCTGGCACTGGTCGAAACCACTCTTGGGATGAACTGGCGGACGGCGTGGAAAAAACTGACTGGCGGCGGCATTCATCTTGCCTTTGACCCCCAAACCAAAGGAGTGCTGCTGCTGATCAAGGCCGAGGATGCAGAGAGCCAGCGGCGTACGGTGAGCCTGGTGATCGAGAATTTTAAACGAGCGGCCAAAAAGAACGATCAGCCGAGCCAGTATAAAGAGCACCAGTACCGCGGAATCACTTCTTATCAAACCAAGGATTTCGTCGTGGGAGTTGCCAAGCCGTGGCTGATACTCAGCAACAAGGGTGACCTGGCCAAGAAAGTTGTGGACCTCTACCTGGATGGTGGAAATGAAACGCTGGCAGCCTCCAGGGAGTTTCAACAGGTCCAGGCAGGCCAGGATAAGAGTGCGATTGCCTGGGCTTACGTGGGAATTCAAGGGTTGCGCGACGTGGGCGTTAAATCGCCTCTGCTGCTGGGGCAATCCGGCAACCCACTGAATGAAGTCCTTTTTGGCGGGCTGCTCAGTAACCTGCAGAAGACACCTTATATCGCCGCGGAACTGAAACTGGATAACAACCAACTGCAGTGGAGCTTGCAAGTTCCCCACAAGCAGCAATGGATTTCGGAGTCACGACAGTATTACTTCGGGCCTGCAGCCAGCGGGTCTGCACCGGTATCGCGAGAAACGAAAGAGACGGTCTTCTCGTTAGCCACCCACCGTGACGTGTCCCAGATGTGGCTCTATTCACCTGACCTGTATGACGACAAGATGAATGAGAGTATCGCACAAGCAGAAGGCAACCTGGTGATGTTCTTCGGAGGTCGCGATCTTGCCGAAGACATTCTTGGTGCCTTTGGTCCCCAATGGCAGTTGATCGTTACCCGGCAGACTTTTGCGAAAGACCAGCCATTGCCCGCGATTCAATTACCAGCTTTTGCACTGGACCTGCGGATGAAGAAACCGGAAGTGACGACGGCCGAGATGCGGCGGACTTTCCTGAGCCTGGTTGGATTCGTGAACGTGATTGGTGCCATGAATGGTCAACCACAGTTGGATTTTGACATTCTGAAAGAGGCTGGCAAGACCATCATCACTTCCAACTACCTGCCGGGTGAGCAGACGAAGAAACGTGGGAAAGCACCGATCAACTACAATTTTTCACCAACCGTTACCTTCCAGGGTGAGCGGTTCATCCTGGCCAGCACGCTGGGCCTGGCCCGTGAACTGTTGACAGCCCGGGAGCTCCCGCGAGCGGAATCGCCGGGGGGTGGAAAAGTCAATACGACGATGCAGTTTCATGCCGCTGCCTTGAAGCAGATCCTGGCGGACAATCAACAGCAACTGGTTGCCCAGAACATGCTGTCTGAAGGCCATAGCAAGGAAGAAGCCGAAAAGGAAATCGCGAACATACTGGAGCTGATCGAGTTGGTTCGCGGCATGACCGTCGAGTTGATTCATCGCAGTGAACAACTGGAACTTAAAGGGGCCATTCTGTTGAAGTCGAGCGAGTAGCTTACAGGTGTTTTCGATGATTGATCCCCGCTGGGCCTGGAGCCCGTTTCAACCAACGGCCGAGCGACGCTGGACCAGGGAACTGGCGGCGCACCTCTATCGTCGAGCTGGTTTCGGGGCGACCGCGGCGCAACTGGAGGCGGCTGTGCGCATGCAGCCCGCTGAGCTGGTTGCTCAATTGGTCCAGGAGAGTACCGAATCGGTTGAATTCTCCGCGCAGATGGACACCCTGGCGGAGACAGCTCTTGCCGGTGGCAACCCGACGAACCTGGCGCCGCCCTGGCTTTACCGGATGTTGAAGACCCCTCATCAATTGCGAGAGAAGCTGACGCTTTTCTGGCATGGGCACTTTGCGACCAGTGCCGAGAAGGTTGCCGAAGCGGACTTGATGTTGCAACAGAATCAACTGTTGCGACGCCATGCCATGGGTGATTTCAGTCAGCTGGTACAGGAAATCTCGCGGGATCCGGCAATGCTGGTTTACCTCGATTCGGCTGACAATCGCAAGTCGCATCCGAATGAGAATTTTGCGCGTGAATTGATGGAGTTGTTTTGTCTCGGCGAGGGGCATTACAGCGAACAGGACGTACGGGAATTAGCCCGCTGCTTTACGGGCTGGGAGATCCGCCGCAACCAGTTTCGTTTTAACCGGTACCAGCATGATTTTGGAAGCAAGAAGGTTCTCGGAACCAACGGAAAACTGACCGGTGACGAGGCAGTTCAAGTAGTCTTGAAACAACCGACGGCGCCCCGTTTTATTGCTCAAAAACTGGTTCAATACCTGGTGATGGATGAACCACGAGCGACGACGGAGTTAATCGAACCGTTGGCCGATCAGTTGCGGCGGGACGACATGCAGATTGCCGGGACCGTTCAGCGTATCCTTGGTAGCCAGTTGTTTTTTTCGACGACGTCAGTGGGTCGCAAGATTCGCTCTCCGGTTGAATTCGCCATCGGCTTGTTGCGGGGCCTGGATGGACTTACCAATGTGAATGCACTGGCTCAGCAATTGCGTCAACTGGGCCAGGGGCTCTTTTACCCACCCAGCGTGAAAGGATGGGACGGCGGGCGCAGCTGGATCAATTCTTCGACACTGGTCGGACGGGCAAACCTGGTTCATCGAGTATTGCGAGACGAAAAAACGTCGTTTGCCGCCGGGTCGCTGGCTGATGTGGTAACAGGGCAGGGGTTGAGTCAGGCGGATGAGATCGTGGACTGGTTGAGCCAGTTGTTATTGGCCATTCCTCTTTCCGGACCGACTCGTGATCAACTGGTCGCGATCCTGGAAGATAAATCGAAGGGTGATTTGTCAGGTCGGCTGACGCAGACGATCTATACGATGGCTGCTTTACCGGAGTTTCACTTGAATTAATACGGCTCTCTGCTCAAACTGGAAATGATCGCGTGGGCTGCCGTTCTTACTGCCGCATTGAATGGGAAGTGAGTTATTGATAATGAGTACAACACGTCGTTCATTTTTGTCCACCACCATGGGCTCGACTGCCGTGGTTTCTTTCGGGGCCTCGGTTCCCGGTATGTGGCTGCAAGCAGCTGCTCATAAGCCAGCTCAGGCAGCTGGGAACGTGCTGGTGGTTGTACAGCCGAGTGGCGGCAATGATGGCCTCAACACGGTGATTCCCTACCAGGACCCACTTTACCGAAAACACCGTGAAAAGCTGGCGATCGGACCTGGAGAAGTGTTGAAGATTGATGATCAGATGGGATTGCATCCGTCACTGGGTGGTTTTGAGCAAGCGCTGCAGGCGGAGAGCCTGGCCATCGTGCAGGGGGTTGGCTATCCGAACCCCAATCGTTCGCATTTCGAGTCGATGGATATCTGGCATACCTGTCGCCGCAAGGACCAGCTGCGTGAGGATGGCTGGTTAGGTCGCTACCTGGATACGAAGCTTGGATCGCCCGGTCGCCCGGATGCCAGCGAGGGTATGGCGGCGCTCCACCTGGGAGAAGAAAAACAACCGTTGGCCTTGCGGGCAGAAAAGACTCGCGTGGCCTCCGTGCAATCGCTCAAACAATTTCGCCTGGCGGGAGGTGGTGTTCGCCAGTTGCAGGAATTGATTGCCAAGAGGGGAGGAGAGCGTGACGCGGCGACCAATCCACTACTTGATTTCGTCCAGGACAGTACCAGCCTGGCATTGAATGCGACGGAGCGACTGGAAAATGCGACGGGCAATTACAAGACCGAGGTGAAGTACCCCGAGACGCCCCTGGCTCGCAAACTGGCCGTGGCAGCACAGCTCATCCACTCGCAACTCAAGACACATATTTTCTACGTGACATTGGATGGATTTGATACGCATTCCCGGCAGGCAGCCACGCATGCGGCCTTGCTAGGGCAATTGGGCAATGCCTTGCAGGCTTTCATGGCGGACTTGCGAGAACACGGGCATGCCGACCGCGTGTTGACGGTTTGTTTTAGCGAGTTTGGTCGGCGTGTACAGGAAAACGCCAGTGAAGGGACGGACCATGGGGCCGCGGGGCCGATGTTCCTGTTAGGACCCGGCGTGCAGGCGGGACTGCATGGCGATCATCCCGACCTGGAAAACCTGGTGCAGGGTGATCTGAAACACGCAATTGATTTTCGCCGGGTGTATGCCACCGTACTGGACCGTTGGTTGACTTGTTCCAGCCAGCAGATCCTGGGGGACGAATATCCACCCTTGCCGCTGATTCGCAGTTAACAGTCGCACGTGGAATTACTGGAGCTTGTTGATGTTGGTATCTTATCCTGCAACGCGAAGGAAATCATCGCTTCCGCCAAGAACCAGAAACACACCGTCAGCCAGTCGTTCAGGCTCTGGTCAGTCCAGGAAGTTTAAGAGAAAGTAGAAACCAGGTCGCTATGCAAAGAAATAGCTTGTCCCTATTGAGTGTCATCCTGGCCGGTTACTATCATAGTTCGTAACTTTCCTTGGGATATCGAGAAAG
>JAYGDH010000043.1:0-6162 GCA_046583055.1 Pirellulaceae bacterium
ATTCGGAGGCGAGTTAATCGTCTTTGACTACAAACTGCTTCGTGGAGGCCAGGGCACTGCAAGGATCGCTGGAAAGATAGACAAAGGCGCAATCACTGTGGCAGCCTCGATACCAGCCGGTCAACAATCTGGCACGATCCAGCTCCAGAGTTTCTTTCCTACTCGCGGTAACGGCACTCAACATCTGGAGCTTTACCTATATCAGTCCGTGGCTTTCATTAAGGGCGGCTCGACCCACATGCTGTTATCTAACCCCGTCCGCATTGGCAACCCCGGCCCAACGACTGTCGGTAAAGCATGGACACGTCAGCAAATAGCGGATCACAGCGAATATGTGCGTGTCATGAAGGACGATGCTGCCCATAAACCCGACAAATCCTATCCGGTTAGCGTCAAGTTGCCCGAAGACCATGCGTTCATCCCCAACACCGCCAAGTTAGTCAAAGGCACTAAGCTCTTCGCGTGTTATCAGGATGGCTGGCATAATTTAACAGCCATGTCAGAAAACGCTGATAGCACGATCAACGTGCGTTGGGTCCAATACGGCCCCAGCTCTGATTGTGCTATGAGCCGCGGAGAACTGATCGCCAGCAACGACGTGCTGGCCTCGCTTGAAAAACACGCCGCCAACAAATATCCGGCAACCAAACCGAATATCGTTGATACCAAAGACCCTAAAATGAAGGCTGCCCCCGTAACTACAGCAGATGGGAAGCCAATTAAACGTTATGCCGTAACGATTCATGTGCCAGCCGATTCGATCCTGGTACCCGAAGATTTGAATCTCGTGGAAGGGATTACTCTCCAAGCATGCTATGCCGGAAAATGGAACCCAATTACAGCCCTCAGTCAGAACAAGGACGGCACTCTCTATGTCCGTTGGAACGACTACGGTTCGGCATTTGACTGCAATATGCTGCGTAGCGAATTAATCATCAAAAAAGATCTCGTTGCCAAAATCAAAGCCAACCCGGACTTTAAACCCAGCATCCCGCCCCTAAAGCGAAAAGCCTATCCCATTTCTGTCGCCATTCCAGCCGACTCTCAATTAGTCCCGGATAAGGTCGAGTTGCCTAAGGGTACGAAGTTACAAGCGTGCTGGGCAGGCAAATGGAACACCATCACCTGCCTGTCAGTCGCCAGTGACGGTACCCTCAATATTCACTGGGACGACTTCGGTTCAGGATTTGATTGCAGCATGCTGCGTAGCGAGCTGATCGTAAAGAAAGCAGATCTGGCAACGATTAGTTCTGACGCCCCGATGGCCGATCTCTCCAAACCACGGATCTGGACTGACTCCACGGGGAAATTCACAATCAAGGGTAGTCTTAAGACCAAGACAGCCTCCGAAGTCACCCTACTGACGGATGACGGACGCGAAATTAAATTGCCCATATCACGCCTCAGCAAGGAAGACCAGAACCTGCTTAAGGGCGATGAATCAGACAATCCATTTAAGTAAACGCGGTTGTTGACCTGTCCCGTTTTGTCGAATCGTGGTCACTCAGCTCCCCGCAGCAATGTGACCCTCGGTCACGTGAAGGTAATGCTGCTCTCCTGCCAAAAGACTTGCAGACGCCGCCCCAGGGGGCAAAGATGGAGGCTGTTAAGGCGAGTCACTACCCGGAAGGAGGAACCATGAAGACAATTCTTGCCTTCTTGCTGCTGCTAGTTGTCGGATGTGGAGAGAGCGAGGAGAAAGCTCAAAATCAACTGAGCGGAGAGACCGAGCAGGAAGCGATCGCCGTCAGTGATGAACTGATAAATACGCTTACTGGACATTCAGCACATGTCAGCAGGGTGGCCTTTAGTCCCGATGGCAAGCGAATTGTCAGCGGGAGCTTTGACGACACTCTGAAGATCTGGGATGTTCGCAAATAAAGTAAACTGCGAACACTTTCCGCTAGCCAAGCAGGGAACCCTTCGCCCTGCTAACCGACCAGCAGCCTGCTCTGCTGCTGCAAAATCTGCTGGCTCAGCGCCTGCCAACGCTCTTGCCAAGCAACTGCAGCTGCGGGTCCAGCGGCAGGTTTTGTGCATCAGCTGTGCCGCATACTGTGCCGCCTTGCGGAAAAATGTTGCTTTTCCCCGAGGTTTGATTGCATCGTTCAAGTCGCTGGTCCGCCACTCTGCGAGCTAGCAGAGAACCACTACCTGTTTTTTTCCATTATCCTGTTTCATCTTGCTGTCTGTTTCCCGATAATAGAAGCAAGTGGATTGGCCAGGCAGGAGTGATATGAAATGCTGACGGTTTTTGATACCCAACGCACCCCGGGATCCTTGTCCCGGCGGCGTTTTCTGCAGGTTGGCGCCCTGGGCGCCAGTAGCTTCACGCTACCCAATCTCCTCGACCGCCAGGCCCTCGCCAGGGAACGCAAGTACATCAAGAACAAGTCGGTCGTCTTCCTGTTTCTCCAGGGCGGTCCTCCGCAGAACGAGATGTGGGATCCGAAGATGGATGCCCCGGAAAATGTTCGCTGTTGCACCGGTGACGTGCAAACCGACATCCCGGGAGTCCGGTTTGGTGGCACCTTCGGTCGACTCGCTCGCATGACAGATCAATTGTCGATCGTCCGCAGCTTTCACTCCGGTGATGGCGGTCACAACCAGTTGCCGGTCCTCTCGGGTCGACACGCATCCGGCGCGGTCATGGGAGCCCAGTACGCCCGGCTGGCAGGAACCAATCACCCGGTCACCGCCATGCCAACTCATGCCGTCTTGCTCCCGGAACAGGTCCAACCCGATCTGAAACTGGGAACCCCCACGGGTCCTTTCCGCTATGACTACATTCGCGACAACTACACCCGCAGTGGGGAATATGGCGGCGCCTACCGCGGCCTGTTACTCGATGGCAGCAAGGGGTTGGCCGACAGTCTCACGCTTTCCATGCCCAAGTACCGTTTCGATGATCGCCGGGCGCTGCTGACAAAGCTCGATTTCCTCAAGCGACGTTTCGATAAAACCAGTGACCTGGATTCGGCCACGGCCTCGGAGCAACAGGCCGTGAATGTCCTGCTGGGCGGGATTGCTGATGCCTTTGACCTCTCCAAGGAAGATCCCCGGACGGTAGCCCGTTACGATACCAGTTCCCTCTTCGATATGCGTGAATGGCACAAGGGTGGACGCCGGTACGAGAACAAGGTTAACCAGTCACGCATCACCAACCTGCTGGGCAAGCAGATGTTGCTGGCGCGTCGCCTCTGCGAGGCTGGTTGTGGGTTCGTGACAGTCCACGATGCCTGCTGGGATTTTCACAACGACGGCAACAACCCTTCCCATGCCAAGGCGATGCCCGTACTGGGAGCACAGGTCGATCATGCCGTGGCGACGTTCCTGGAAGACCTCCAGGAACGCGGGTTAAGCGACGACATCCTGCTGGTCATCAGCAGTGAAATGGGTCGCTCACCGGGCAAGCAAAAGAACGGCGGCACCGGACACTGGTCCCGACTCACTCCCTTGCTGGTTGCTGGTGGCGGCTTGAACATGGGACGAATCGTCGGACAAACCGATGCACATGGGGGCGAGGCAACCACCGAACTCTACGGACCCGAGCACTTGAACGCCACCATCATGCAGACTCTCTTCGACGGCCCGGAGGCGCGCCTCGTCAGCGGCCAACCCAACGAGCTGCTACAGACCATTACCGAGGCCCGACCGATCCGTGAATTACACACCTAAACGCGACTCCTGGGATCAGCTTTCTACTCCACCTCGACGGGTGCCGGTTGTCGTCCTCTTGCGGTTAATGATCGGCCGTCTCTCCTTTGGCATCGTCTGGCTGCTTGCCCTGGGAACCATAGTTCTCTTCGCAGGGTGTATGATGCTCTCGATCGATCAAATGACGGTTAATGACAAGCTGACGGACGTTCCCGTGCTGCTGGCTCCAGGCTTGATTCTACTGGCGTCGCTCATCTGGCTGATTTCTCTCTCCGTACTCTATTTTCGAGTACGGCCTACCGTCACTGCGCTTTCCCACGGACAGCTGCAAACCGGTCGCATCACCCGCATCCTGGACCGCTCGACCGGGCAATACACGAGCTACGAAAGTGCCCTGGAAGAATCCGCTGAATTTGCCACGTCAATTTATGGCTCAGGAGTCGTCGGTTCCATCATAAGTCGACAAATGAACAACTGGCCCGCCAAGGTCATGCTCAAGGGTTCGACGGATGAAATCGACGCACGTCTCAACCTGGGATCACGGATAATGCAAAGAGGACAAGACTCTAAAACACAATTCCTGGTTGCCAACCAGCAACACGGGCAGGCAATCGTAATGACCGAGCAGTTTCCCTGGCTGGATGTTTCTGCCACAGGGGAATGGGTCTATGGCATACAGCAGCAAGCCGAGGAATTCGGCTTCGGAAAATCCCTGGCACGCACCTTCCTGCTGGTCCTGGTGACCTATGCCCTGGCAGCACTGGGCCTGGCCCTTAATATCAAGCCGCTGTTCAATGCCGGTATGAATGGTGGGATACCACCGATCATGGGTGCGGTGGTCGTCTTGCTATTCACCCTGTCACATGCCGTGGTTCCCGTCTTTTTTTACTCGATCTTTGCCAGT
This sequence comes from Pirellulaceae bacterium, assembly GCA_046583055.1. Lineage (GTDB taxonomy): Bacteria > Planctomycetota > Planctomycetia > Pirellulales > Pirellulaceae > JAZADA01. The sequence goes on from JAYGDH010000043.1 coordinate 4,562, forward strand.
GTCATCGATGCCGCCAAGAAACATTCGTCGGCACAAGCCAACCCGGGAGGCCTGCTGATCGCCTCCGGATTTTTTTACCTACACTTCGGTTGCTGGTATGGCTTACCCATCCTGGGACTGGCAAGCTTGACCGGCTGGTTAAGCGTGTCCTGGGTGCTGGTCGATGTACTCCGTGCTGGGAGCGGGCAACGCCGCTGGGCATTCTTGCAACACGGTTCGACGTCCATCGCACTGGTCCTGTTCGTCATCTGTTTTTCCGGGAAAAACCTGTTCCCCGTGGGTGTTCTGATCGTACCGCTGCAGGCACTGCTGCTAACCGTGATCGAGTGGAAAGGGAAGGATCTGTGGGTCAAGGATTGACCTGCCACCTGGCTCGCACCAGGTTGTACCTGGAAGCCCTTACCCGGCAGGCGGTACTGGGGTGGCTGCCAGGATTTCCACCTCCACCTCGTTGCTCACCAGTGACACCGGTGTGCTATTACGGACACGACGCATGGCGCCCTTGTCGTGCCCTCCCATAACCAGCCCTGACCATTTCATGCCAGGAATATTCTCGTAATACATTCGAACCCGGTATTTCCCCGGCTTCATCGTGCCCCTAAACAGGTGCCCCCAGGCTAGTTTTTTTTCTTCCCCCGGTGCCAGTTGAAAAACTTCCTGGGGCTCGAGCTTATTGATATTTCCACATCGCCCGCCAGGACCCGATGCCTCAGTCGCAGGATGCGATTCCCAGGAATCCACCGACAGGAAAGACAAGGAAACGGTCGGCGTCCGCCATCCCGATTCACTGCCATCACCCGGGGCCACAAGCGTCACAGGATGGGTCCCCACGTTCTTGATGTGAAATTCAAATGAATCATAGCCGTCCAGTTTCATTTGAGCTGGTAAGCTGACGTTTAACTCACACTGGGCAACTACATCATTATCTCCTTGCCCCGGTGGTAACTTACAAATCGTGACATCTTGATTGCAACCGCACCAGGTCAAGAACGATCCCATGGTAAACAAGCTCAGCAGAAAAAGTGTCTTCATGGATTGTCTCCCCAGGCAAAACCGTTGGTTATCTTCCAGCCGACTGATTCCTTCGACGCCATCGGTTCTTCCTGGGTTCCCTGCTATTCAATTCTTTTTTGCCCGCGGTACCACGGCAGTCCGAAACCAGCCAGCATCCAGGTCCCACACCGGCCGCTGCTCGATAACCATCTGCCACAGCAGGTGCACAGGCTACCTGGATTGTACCAGCGGCGCTGACCGATCCAATGTCCTGGCCGGGCGCTGCTCGACGCCTACCTTTGCATCATTACCGAGCCGGCGCACCGCATCGGCTACCAGCCGCTGCATCTGCTGGATCACCGCGGGATGTGCAGCGGCCACATCGGTGGTCTCGCGCAAGTCCGTCTCAAGATTCACTAGCCTGGCTGGGCGCCCCTTGCCCGTCTGTTTCGCAGACGTCCAGTTTGGATGAGTCTCCTCGAGGGGTAGGTGGTATTTCCAGTTGCCCATCCGCACGGCCTGCAACTGGCGGCGCCGGTAGTAGAAGAGGGCCTGGTAGGGAGACTTGGCCCCTTTACTGGCAAAGAGCAAGTCCCGGATATCAAATC
>JAYGDH010000058.1:0-7851 GCA_046583055.1 Pirellulaceae bacterium
CGGTCGAATCGGTCGATCGATCAATCGCGACGTCAACGTTTCCTTCATCGTGGGACGACTCTCACGCTTGAGAAATCCTCCCGGGAACTTACCAGCCGCGGCAGTACGCTCGCGGTAATCACACGTCAGGGGAAAGAAATCAATTCCCGGTCGTGGAGATCCCGTTGTCGCTGCATTCAAAACGACCGTGTCACCATAACGGACAATTACCGTCGCTGAAGACTGCTTTCCAAGATGCCCCGTTTCAAAACTCAGGGTCTCTTTACCAATTTTCTTTTCTACAATTACCTTCACGTCCTCTATACCTATCTCTCGTTTCTAGGTTCCAATCTTCACAGTTTCGGCTCAAGGGATTTTCCATCGCGACACCTCTAGTGACCGCGACAGAGATCGACCACCACAAGTGGTCATAGCTGTACCAACAGCAATCGTCATGAGAAGATCTGAACAAGCACGGTGCTCGCCATTATCACGACTTGCAGTGCGAGCAGAGCAATTACTCGAGTCACACCGCACCAGGGGAGACGGCCCTGAACGAAAGCGACGGATAGACTTCCGCCCTGTCTCGTCATCGAACCTTCGCGGATGTTTGTCACCCTGACAAACCGTCACTAGCTGGCAAATAAAGGGACGCGTAACTACCTGTTACTTGCGAATTCCCAACCGGCCAATGATGTCCAGATACTGCTGAGGATTGACCCGACGTAAAAAATCCAGCAGGCGTCGACGACGACTGACTAACGCCAACAAACCGCGTCGGCTTGCATAGTCTTTCTTGTGCGTTCGCATGTGTTCAGTCAGGCCGTTAATCCGCGTGGTCAGAATTGCGATCTGAACCTCCGGTGATCCCGTGTCCCCATCGGACCGTTTGAAATCCTGGATAACTTCCTGCTTGCGATCTTTCGTAATCGTCATAATCTACTGTTTCTTTCTCTTCGTCCAATTGTCAATGCGTCGCGAACCCTCGTATCTGGTGCGTCGCCTTCCTGCTTGAAGATCTTCCTTACTACCCTTTCCTATTCTGTGTTTCAGAACAGCTTCTACATGTACATTTTCCACTACAATTTATGCTGTTTAATGTAGCATTCCCCGTTTCTTTTGCAACCGTGGTTATCGTTAAACGAGCCTTCCTACGGTTTTTTCTCCAGGCTGAGCAAGAGAGCCATGGTCGCCCAACTACTGGCAGCAATCGAAATAAACTGCGATTTCCCGTGTGGAAAACCACTTTCAAAGTACGTTTGGATCGGCTTGGAGCGAGTTTTCACCCGCCAGGAGCCGTCTTCCTGCTGCTGGGCCTCCAGGTACTGGATTCCCTTCTTAAAGGCCAGATCCTGCCGATCCAAGCCCCCCACGACGTACAAACAGCACAAGACCTGCCCAGTCGCATACGCATCACTCGCACCGGTCGCCCGTTGTGCCCAGCTGCCATCGACTCGCTGCAATAATCGCAATCGGCTAACCAGAGCCTGCGCCACCGGAACATCTTCAGGAAGCCACTGATCATGCGGCCGACGAGCCAGGGGATTGTTAGAACCGCGAAATCCCGGCTGTGCCCAGGACAAGCCAAAAAGCTGAAAAACTCGATCCTCGGTCGTCTCGGGACGGGTCGACCGTAACCAGGCGCGCGCGCGCGTCATCACCTGCCGAAGTTGCTCTGAACTGGACCTGCGATCTGCCCATTGAATTGCGGCCAGGCTCAAAGCTGTCGCCGTAAAGTGACTGTCTTCCAAGGGTGGACGATGGGTACCTATGCGCCAGTTCCCCGCGGTAGTTTGTTTCTGATGCAAGTACTGGACCATCGCATCCCGGGTCTCATCCGCTGGAGACGCTGCCGCAGCCAGTGTCAGCAGTGCGTAACCAGCCGAGTAGGAACTACCGGGAATCCCTGCCCCTTTGCGAATACTATCCTTTCGCTTGTGATAATAGTCCCGGGTGAATTTAACCTGCCGAGCAATCATCCCCGACGCTACCGAAATTTCTCGCTGGCGTGCCAGCTGAAAAGTCATCGCGGGTAGTGCCTGGTGGTGACAGGAAAAGCATTGACGTTCCCTGGTATACACGCGAGCACTGGCAGCCAACAGTTTCAAGCTTTTCTCGATACGAGATCTCCTGGACAACTCGGTGGCAATCCCGACTCCAGGCCATGTCACCCAAGACAAGGCAACCATGACGCAGGCTGTCCGGACCTTGCGGTTCATGCGATTCATCACCGACACCTCGACAAGTACTGGTTCTTCTGATCTGACCACTGGGCTCATTGGATTGTGGTAGGATAGCCCGGTCAAGTGTCGGCAGCCAGATTGCTGTTTATTCGTCGCTGGTGGAGAAAATCACGCTATGCATTACACGCCCGAAACAAAACACACCACGTCCTCCGTGGCCCCTGCTGGCAGGCTGAACTGGCTTCCTGTCACACTCCTGACTTTTTGCATCGCTGGTGGAATCATGACCGAACCATTCGAGAACATTGACCTCGCCCAACAGGCCCTGGCACAAGGCTTCGATCGTCCTTCAGGCCCGGCACACCAGGGACGCTCCGTGGTAGTGTCACGTCATGGCATCGTGGCTGCCAGCCATCCGCTGGCGGCCCAGGCTGGTCTGGACATCCTGAAATCCGGAGGTACGGCGGCAGATGCAGCAATTACAGCCAATGCGATGCTCGGACTTGTAGAGCCGATGAGCTGTGGAATCGGTGGCGACCTGTTCGCCATCTACTGGGACAACCAGCAAAAGAAGCTGTACGGCCTCAACGCCAGTGGCCGCAGCCCCTACAACATCTCTCGTGAATTGTTTCTCAAACAGGGTCTCGCTCACATTCCCATCACGGGACCGTTGTCCTGGTCCGTACCGGGTTGCGTCAGTGGCTGGGAAGCCCTGGGAAAACGGTTTGGGAAAAAGAAGTTAGCCGAGTTACTGGCACCGGTCATTCATACTGCCGAGGAAGGGTTTCCGGTCAGCGAGATCATTGCCGGCTCGTGGCAGGGAGCCGAACCATCATTGCGCAAGCACGCTGGTTCAGCCGCGACCTACCTGGTCCAGGGAAAGCGCGCTCCTCGATTCGGTGAAATCTTTCGCAATCCCCAGCTGGCACACAGCTACCGACTGATCGCCCAGGAGGGTGCTCGCAGTTTTTACCAGGGGAAAATTGCCGAGGAACTGGTGCGCTTCAGCAAGCAAGAAGGTGGCCTGTTCACGGCCAGGGATTTTCGCGACCACACCAGTCAATGGGTAGATCCGGTCTCAACGACCTATCGCGGCTACCGTGTCTGGGAATTACCTCCCAACGGGCAGGGAATCGCTGCACTGCAAATCCTGAATTTACTGGAGCCTTATGACATTCGACAAATGGGAGCAGGCAGTCCCGACTATCTTCACCTGTTCGTGGAAGCCAAGAAGCTGGCCTTTGCTGACCGCGCCCGGTACTACGCCGACCCGGACTTCGCCGACCTGCCCACTGATCAATTAATCTCCAAGTCCTATGCCCAGCAACAGGGCAAACGAATCAACCTTGAAAAAGCTGCCACCGACGTACCGGCGGGTGATCCCAAGCTGCAACGAGGAGACACTGTCTACCTGACCGTGGTGGACAAGGATCGCAATTGCTGTTCGTTGATTCAAAGTAATTACTTTGGTTTTGGCAGCCAGTTAACACCGCGGAAGCTGGGATTCGCCCTCCAGAATCGCGGGGCGCTATTTGCCTTGGAAGAGGAGCACCTGAATCGCCTGGAACCTCACAAGCGACCTTTCCATACCATCATACCAGCCATGGTTACCAGGGATGAAAAACCCTGGTTCTGCTTTGGCGTCATGGGAGGAGACATGCAACCCCAGGGCCACGTGCAGGTACTGGTCAACCTGATCGATTTCCAGATGAACATCCAGGCAGCTGGTGATGCCGCAAGAGTGCGTCATCTGGGCAGTGCCACCCCCACCGGGATAAACGCTGACGGTGCGGGAACGGTACTGGTCGAATCCGGAATCTCAAATGCTGCTGTCAAGGAACTTCAGCAACGTGGCCATCATGTGCAGCGAGCCAAGGGAAGTTTTGGTGGTTACCAGGGAATCTTGCTTGACCTCCAGGAAGGTGTCCTGCATGGGGCCACGGAATCACGCAAGGACGGTGCGGCGGTTGGCTACTAACAGCATCATCCCCAAATACCAGGGCCCCGAACCAGGAGTGGAACCTCTCATGAACCAGCCATCGCGACGACAGTTTCTCCAGACCGTGGGAGCCGCATCTGTTCTTCCCGTGAGTCTCGTCTCACCTCGGCACTTGCAGGCAGGATCTTCCCGCGCACCTCGGCGCATTCTCTGCGGTCAGATCGGTACCGGCCATGCCCATGCCCGTGGAAAAATGGCCACAATGGTAAAATTCAAGGATGACTTCCAGGTCGTGGGAGTCGTCGAGCCGGATGCAAAGCGCCGACAGGCCATGAAAAACGCCGCCCCTTACCGCAATATTCCCTGGATGACCGAGGAACAGCTGCTGAACACACCGGGCCTGCAGATGGTTGCCGTGGAAACAGCGGTACGGCAACTAATCCCAACGGCTCAGCGTTGCATCGACGCAGGTATCCACATTCACCTGGACAAGCCTGCCGGGGAGTCCCTCCCGGCATTCCGTCGCTTGCTCGAAACCGCCACGGCCAAGAAACGCGTTGTCCAGATGGGCTACATGTTCCGTTACAATCCTGCCTTCCTGTTTCTGTTCCAAGCCGTTCGAAAAGGTTGGCTGGGAGAGATCTTCGAGACGCACGCGGTTATCAGTAAAACCGTTGGAGATTCAACGCGTCAACAACTGGCCGCTTACCCCGGCGGTTCCATGTTTGAACTGGGCTGTCACCTGATCGATGCAGTCGTTGCCACGCTTGGCAAGCCAGACAAGGTCACGCCGTTCATCCGGCGCACGCGGCCCCAGCAGGATTCCCTGGCAGACAACCAGTTAGCCGTCTTTGAATACCCAAAAGCAACTGCCACGGTCCGCAGCACGCTGATGGAAGTCGACGGTGGACAACGACGGCAAATGGTCGTCTGTGGTGACCAGGGAACCATTTCCATTCGTCCCCTGGAGCCTCCCCAACTGTCACTTACGCTGGCCAAGCCACGGGAAACTTTTTCAGCCGGTACTCACCCGGTACCTCTACCCCGTCCCGGCGGTCGCTACGACGGTGATTTCAAAGACCTCGCCCAAATTATTCGCGGCGAGAAAAGTCCCGATTATTCCGCACAACACGATTTAGCCGTGCAAGAGGCCGTTTTGTTAGCAAGTGGCCTGCCAACGCAATAAAACAACCCTTTCTGTCGGTTTCCAGCTGCATCAGAAACCAATCGCGAACGCTTTATCGGATATTTGTTTGACAAGTACCGTACCGCTCGAGATGATGGAAACCACAGGGGCCTTGCTTATCAAAACAGGAAATCGGTGCCAGCCGGGTAGCTGACAGTGCGCGATTCAAACCACCCTCTCACGAGGGTTCAAGCTTGAATGGATGCCGTGGCGTGCACCTGGTGGTCGCAGGAGAATGACTCATGCCAAGCCACATCGAATCTAAGACACTCACCATTTCCTGTAGAAGCCGGTTCACCGCCCCGGTGTACCACTATTCATGTTCCTGGAGTTGACGTGAAAGACGAAGCGGAACTAATTCGAGAAGCTCAGCGAGGCAACTCACAATCTTTCGGTGAGTTAGTGCGAACGCATCAGGATCGTCTCTACAACAGCGTCATCCATGTCGTCGGATGTCCGGAAGAGGCCTACGACGTTGTCCAGGATGCCTTCGTCCAGGCGATGTTAAAAATCACCTCGTTTAATTACCAGAGCAAGTTCTACACCTGGATTTACCGAATCGCATTCAACCGAGCCATGACGGTCCAACGACGCCATCGGCCCTCGGTTTCCGTTGAACACTCCCGTGAAACAACTGGCTGGGACCTGCTGGATCCTGCCGGTACACCCGATGACCTGCTAATACGGCAAGAACGCGCCGCTTTCGTTCGGCAAGCACTGACTGAACTAACGGAAGAACATCGGGCAGTGATGGTGCTGCGCGAGGTAGACCGCTGCGATTACGAAACCATTGGCACCATCCTGGAGATTTCCGTCGGTACCGTAAGGAGTCGCCTTCACCGGGCCCGCTCTCAAATGCGGCAGGCCTACGAACGCTTGCAGACTAGCGAGGCCGTCGACTCGCAGGTTGATTGAGGTCCCGCAAGAAACCTTCTTCAATGCTCGTGTCTTAAACGCTTGCCCTCTGCAACGATGCTTATCGTCACTGCCCCATGCTCCGCCGTCGACCAGACACGAGCATCAAAGTCTCGATATATTTTCATGACCTCAGCCTGTCCCGGCTTTCGGCCACTACTGAGAATCACCCATTCTGGTTGACTCCACTCAGCAACACGATCAGGAGCACTATGCAAGCTGCCATGATGTGGTGCCATCAGGATCGAACAATCCGCCAATGGAGAGCCAAGTAATCTTTCCAGGCCACTACCTTCCACGTCACCTGGCAAGATCATGTGTTGCCCCTCGTATTTCAGGGAAAGAACCAGGCTGTTGGCATTATCACTACCTGGCACCCCCTGGTCCGGCGGATGCATGACAGCAATTCGCACAGCACCCACCCATAATAAATCTCCAGCTTGCAAACACAGAACCGGTACCTCCGCTGCCTGGACAGCGTGACAAATACCCGGACAGGTCGTCGCCAGTTTCCGGGCCATCACCGAGGGCATCCCGATACTCCGCACCTCGAATCGTTTCAATAAGTAAGGCAAGGCATTGTAGTGATCGGCGTCTGCGTGCGAGATCAGGACCCGGTCCAGCCGCCTGATCCCACGGGACCAGAGTACCGCAGCAATACGACGTCCAGCGGTTTCCGGTTTACCCATGGAGCCCGCGTCATAGAGCCAGTTCTGTCCTTCCGGCATTTCCAGCAAGACGCTCGTCCCGTGTCCCACGGCGATAAATGTACACCGCAAGCCCTCCCGATGATGAAGCCATTGACCATGGAAGAGTGGCAGAACAATCCCCCCCACTACCAGTAACAGCAGTATCAAAAGGCTGCGAAATCCGTGTCGATCACGAGTCCGCAACCAATAAAGACTGATCGCCGCCAGCAGGTAACAAACCAACAACCCCCTGGCAGGCAAGCCGGGGCCCCAGATATGGCTGCCACGAAACTGCTGAAACCATTGCACGATCGATTCGATCAGAACCAAGTTAGCCTGGCACACCCAGGCCGCTCCCAGCGTCATTCCCTGGATCTGGCCAAGCCCCAGGACAACCAGGCCGCTAAACATCACCAGGACCATTGGAACGTACAAGACCAGGTTCAACACGACACTCGTGTAGCTCAGTACATGAAAGTGATACAAAACCAAGGGGGCCGTCGCACCCCAGATCAACAGGCTCAGCCACATTAATCGGCACCCTCGAGAAAACAGTAAAACAGCAAGGCGAACCCACCAGGGACGAGAACGTCGGATCAGCTGGTCGAGCGGATCCGCTTCTTGCGGTTCCCGAGATCGCTGCAGACCTCGAGCAAGTGCCAACACGGCCAGAAATGAAAGCTGGGTACCCGGATCAAACAGGCAACCGGGATTACGCAGTAACAACAGCAAGCCAGCCAGGGCAATCGTATTGCTCGCAAAGATGGGACGCCCACAAAGCCTGGCACCGCAGATAACCACAACCCAGACGGTCGCTCGACTGACCGGCGAACGACCTCCTGTTAACACGGCATAGCAAATCGCCAGCATGATCACGATCCACAACATCCTGCGTCGACTGACGAGACCTATCCGTCCCAGGAACCAGGCACCGCTTGCCAGAATGCCCACGTGAAACCC
>JAYGDH010000072.1:0-13546 GCA_046583055.1 Pirellulaceae bacterium
CCAGCAGGTGAGCCAGCGGTAGAGCCAGCAGGTGAGCCAGCGGTAGAGCCAGCAGGTGAGCCAGCGGTAGAGCCAGCGGTAGAAATCAAGGAAATAGCAACGGTGGAGGGAGTGACTGAAATGGCAGGACAAGAGGATCCCGCGGCGACTTTGGCAGTAATCCAGCAGGAGGTCCGGGGGTGTGAACGTTGTGAGCAATTGGTGGCTAGTCGGACCCAGACGGTGTTCGGAGATGGTAATCCCCAGGCGAGACTCTGTTTCCTGGGGGAAGCTCCCGGGCGTGATGAAGACAAGCAGGGAGTTCCTTTTGTAGGGCGTGCCGGCCAGCTGCTCAACGACATCATCGAGGCCTGTACGTTAAAGCGTGAAGATGTTTATATCCTCAACGTTATCAAGTGTCGCCCACCGGAAAACCGAAACCCGGCTCCCGAGGAGGCAGCAAACTGTCGTGGTTTCCTGCAGGCACAACTGGATGCCATCCAGCCAGAATACATCTGTTGCCTGGGCACGGTCGCCTCGCAAAACCTGCTGGAGTCGAAGGAGACGATTGGCAACTTGCGAGGAAGGTTTCACGACTACCAGGGGATCAAGGTGTTGGCGACCTATCACCCGGCCTACCTGCTACGGAATCCCAGCGCCAAGCGCCAGGTGTGGGATGATATGCAAGTATTGATGAAAGACATGGGGATCAAGATTCCCGGCTAGTGAGCCAGCGGTCTTCACGAACAGGAGAGGTGGGCAATCATGTTGGTGGGTTACGTCAGCGATGAACGATACGTGGTCTTGCCGGGAGTCCAGGTGGAGTTTGAGAATGAAGACATTCAACAAGAAGTCAGATCGACGGCCTCGGGCGCGGTGCGAGCTGATATTCCCCCGGGGCGTTATCTGGTCACACTGGCCTGTCCGGGCTATGGCTTTAAAAGACTCACGCTGGATATCGACGGGGTGGAACCTTACCAGTTTCGGCTGTTGAGGGACCAGTTGTTGGGGTACGCCTGGCCGAAATGCGTGCGGGCCGGGGAAGCGTCCGAGTTCCGCGTGCATTCGCACGAGCCCTACAAGCTGGATCTTTGGCATTACGGCATGGAGAAGACCCACGTTCGTACGATCGGCTGGTTCGATGAACATGGTCCCAGGGCCACGGTCCAGATTACACCCGACGGTGATTATTCGCAGACCGGGGTGCAATGGAACCAGGCTGGCTATACCCATCCACATCACAAGCAATACGTGACGGCACCGGAACGATCCGGGCTCTATTATTTCCACGCCAAGACAGAATCCGGCCTGTTTTTTTCCTTTCCCTGGGTGGTTGCTCCCTCACGCCCGACGGCACCGATTGCCGTCTTGATGGCCAATATTAACTGGAATGCATATAACAACTTCGGGGGCCGCAGTAATTACATTCACGCCAGTACGCTGCCTCCGACTCCCACGGCAAATGCCCGCCTGGAACTGCATCGTTACACGAATCCCGAGCATGTCAACTGGGGGTTCGAGCATTACGATCCGCTCTCTTTTGATCGTCCCGAGCTGATCAATCATATCCCGGAAGACGAGGAAATTACCGGACCGATTGAAGGCCGTGCTGCCTGCCACGTGGCTCCCGCCGAGTGGCGTCTGCTGGGTTGGTTGGAACGCGAGGGATTTCATGCGGATGTTTATTCGGAGACCCAGTTGCACTGGGAAATATTAAACCTGGATGACTACCGGGTTCTGATTATCAGTACCCACCCGGAGTACTGGTCCCGGGCCATGTACCAACGTGTTAAGGACTGGGTATTCGAGCGTGGAGGCCGATTGATTTACCTGGGAGGTAACGGACTGAACTGCGAAGTGGAATTCACCGATGAACAGACCTGTATTTATCAAAATGGAGATGCGCGGGTTCTGAGTGATCCGGATTTTTCCTATGAAAGCCGCTTTAACCTGCGAAACGAAAGTGAAGCGAGCTTGCTGGGCGTCGTTTACGATGATCGCGGTATCATGACCGCTGCTCCCTACGAGGTAAAAGAACCGAACCACTGGGTGTTTGATGGTACCTCGTTGGCGGCCGGAGATTTGTTTGGTCAACGATGCCAGCATCAACGTATTCCGGGCGGAGCTTCCGGGCATGAAACCGACAAGATGTCGGCCAGTTCCCCGGGCAACACGCAATTGCTGGCCGAAGGGAAAAACCCGGACGAGGGGGGAGCCCAGATGGTTTTGCACGAGCCTGGTGAGGGGGCTGCGGTATTTTCCGCCGGTTCGATCTGTTGGCCCAGTTCGCTACTCGTGGATGATGCGGTTTCTCGTATTACGGCCAACGTGGTGCGTCGTTTCGTCCATGCCGAGGGTTCCGTTAATGAGTCCGGATGACGGTTATATTGATCCGGGATCTCGAACCATTTATTTCTTAATGATGAGCAAGATTGATCATGCATATTACCGGTGTTGAAACCTATGCCCCGCGGATTCCCATGAAACCGGAGTGTTGCATGGTGTCGGCACTTGGTTCCTCCACGGACAATCGATTCGTCCTGGTGCGATTGCTGACTGACGGTGGATACGAGGGAGTGGGAGAAGCTTCGATCACGGTGCGCTGGAGTGGTGAAATCGCAGACAATGTCTGTTGCCTGATCCACCAGGTGCTGGAACCGGCCATCCGGGGAGTGGATCCGAACGACATCGAGGCCATTGATCAGCGGATGGATGCGATTTGTGCCGATAACTGGTTTGCCAAGTCGGCGTTGGAAATGGCCTGCTGGGATATTCGTGGCAAGCAGGCGGGAGTCCCTGTATACGAGTTGCTGGGAGGTGCGGTGCGTCCGTTGACGATTCGGTCACGGTTCTCCCTGGGAGCTTATGACGTGCCCCGGGCCCAGCAGCGTGTGGCCGAACTGATCGACATGGGGTTCGATACGATCAAGGTGAAAGTCGGTGGTCGCCCGGAAGATGATGTGGCCCGGGTACGGGCAGTTCGGGAAGTGATCGGGATGGAACGCTCACTGGTCATTGATGCCAATTGTGGTTGGGACCCGGAGACAGCTATTTCCTGTTTACACCAACTGGCCGATTGCCGCATTGACCTGGCCGAACAGCCAACACCCAAGCGCGATTACGAGGGCATGGCACGGGTCCGGCGGGAAACGGGTGTTCCCATCCTGGCTGATGATACCTGTTTTGACCTGGTCGATGCCCAGGAACTAATTCGTAACGAATGCTGTGATGCGATCAGTGTCTATCCGGGAAAAAACGGGGGTATTCGCAAGGCAACTGAAATCGTTGATCTTGCCGCGGAGCATGGTATTGCCTGTTCGATTGGTTCGAACCTTGAATGGGACGTGGCCACGGCGGCCATGGGCCACTTGATCGTGGGTCGAGAAAATATGCAGGTCGAGAAATACCCAGGAGATTTGCTCGGCCCCTTTTACTACCAGCAGCGGATTTCAACGAACCCGCTGGAGATCAAGGGGCCACTGACCACGTTGCCTGAGCTGCCAGGGCTGGGCGTCGAGGTGGCCTGGAGTGACCTGGCTGATTCCCGTGTGGACGGTTGAAGACGTCGCTGCCAGAGAACGGTCTTTCCCTTCCCGTGTGGAATGATCTAGGATTGGGGATGGACACGAGGCAGTGTCGACCTGTCGTGAAGCTTGCAGGATTGGGGTAGCTGAATTCTCATGCGAAAACATGCTGTGGTCATTCCACGCTCAAGCACTATCCAGCGGATAGGTTTACTCTTGCTACTGATGGTGACCATGGTAACAGGGCCCGGGTGTCGACCCGCGAAACCTCCCTCGGTCGCCGCGGTGCCCGCCGATCCACAGCCGAAAGATCCGCCAGTCCCGGGGAAGCAGCAGGCATCTCCGGTGATCAGGTGGGATAACCACCAGGTCGAGATGCAGAGGCTGGAAAGAGCCATCCAACTGGCTACCGATTACATGGTTCGAGCCTGTGATGAAGAGGGCCGCTTCGATTATCTCGGGCACCTGGATCCGGACGTGAAAATATATCCGGAGTACAACATCGTCCGTCATGCGGGAGCCATGATGGGACTGGCCGTGGCTCACCAGTTTAAACCCCGGGATACGATTCGCCAGGCCTTGTTGCGAGCGGATAGTTTTCTCAAGAAAAACAGCTTCGGACAGGTTGAAGACCAGCCGGACATGCTGGCAGTCTGGTCGCGACCGGAAGTCACTTTTGTCAAACGGGAAGTCCGGGCCAAGCTGGGGAGTGCCGGACTGAGCCTGGTTTCGCTGGCTCAACTGGAAGCCATTGCACCAGGTACGACGAGCCGGGAAGACCTTCGCAAGTTAGCCAACTTTATCCTCTTCATGCAGAAAGTGGACGGGAGTTTTTACGCCTATTACGTGCCCAGTAAGGGTGGCCGGGTTGAATCCGCCGATGCCATGTACTTTGCCGGTGAGGCAGCCCTGGGACTGGTCATGCTCTACGCGCTGGATCCGGATCCGCGCTGGCTGGAATCAGCCGGCAAGGCCATGCGTTACCTGGCAATCAGCCAGGTAGACAAGATCCCCACCTACCCGGATCAATGGGTCTTGCAGGCCATGGCACGCTGGTTGCCACGGATCGAAAAAACATCCCTGGAATCTTCCCGGCAGCAGATCATGAAGCACGTGGTTCGTATTTGTCGGGATATGCTCGCAGACCAGGATGCCTTGCAACAGGATCCCAGGATTGCTGGTTGTTTTACCCACGCTGGAATTACTTGTTCAACCGGTACCTGCCTGGAAGGGCTCCTGGGAGTATTGGAATGCTTGCCCGATGAGCAGCGATTATTGAAAGAACAGATCGGCAAGGGGGCGACAGCCGGGGTTCATTTCCTGATGAAAAGCCAGGTGCGTCACGGTCCCTATGCCGGTGCCTGGACCTTTATCACTCCCTTGCTCTCACCCGATGATGCCCGCTTGTCAGCAACCTTCCGGACGCAGGCTGAGGAAGTCCGGATTGACTACGTCCAGCACCCCTTGTGTGCGTTGATTCGCTATCACCAGTTGCAGCAAAGAGGTGTTATCTCGGCACCTCCGCGGCGGTAGGGCGAACCATTTCGAGCAATCAAGAAGGGTCCTCGTTGAAGATCTTGGAAGCTTGCCAGGCCAGCAGTCCCATGGCCCGGAAATAAATCAGGATCACCGTGACAGTCAGAGTGGACCAGAGCAGTGTCTGGAGGGGAAGATTCTTGATCACCAGCGAGTTTAACATGTATTGGCCGGTCAGTAGCAAGGCGGTGGTCAACCAGAATTCGATCCAGCAGCCAGCCTTGTCACCGATGCTTTCCAGGATGACCGGGGACCAGATGAGGACGGGTGATTGGGCTTCCAGTGCCGAGAGTAGCAGTAACGGGAAGAAGCAGGCACAGACAATCCGGATCAGCAACTGGGTCAGGGCATTGCCGCTACCTCCGATATCCAGTAAGTGGCTCAGGACCATGTAGGGGATGGCGCAGAGCATCAGGCTGGTCAGCATGTAAAGCGTGTGACCAAAGCCGTCCATGAAATTAACGCTGGGCAAATCGTTGATCTCGTAATTTCCGTTGGCCGTCTCGATGGTGATCACGATGCCGTTAGGCAGGGCGGTTAGCAGCGAGATGACCCCGGTCACGAGCCCGGCTATCGAGAGCAACAGGCCCAGGGGGGCCATGATTCCCTGGCTGTACTCGGTCGCCATGCGATAGAGAAACAGGGTTAACGTCAGGAGCAGGGAGAAGCTGATGAGACGTAACAGGATATCGGGTAACAACAGGAACCCGAACAGGTTTTGTAAACGCGACTTGGATTCGCGTTCGCGGATGATTTTCTGTTCTGCACGGACTTCTTTTTCGGCAGCTGCCAGGGCCCTTTCTGCAACGTCTTTTTTCGCGTTGCGATCGTTATCGGCCGTCTTGCCAAGGGGTACCACAGGGTCGTTGCTGACCGGTTTGGGAAGTGGCCTTTTTACGGGTTTGGGAGAGCGTACCTGGGTAGTGCTATAGCAGTCGGGGCAGGGGACACGGCTGCCAATCTGGCTCTTGTTAACATAAAGTCGCGTGCTGCAAACCGCGCAAATGACAGCGAACGATTCGGGTATCACCCGGTCGTCCTGCTGGTTGACCGCTGAGGGATCCTGGGTTTTCCCTTTGGCAGCTGGTTTCCAGGCAGAGGCAGGAGGCCCGGGCGTGGTAGTTTCCGAGAGCGCTTCATCACGGTTGGAAGTTGCGGGGACCGATGGAACTTCAAGGGTTTCCAGGCATTCTTCGCAGATCATGGACTGGCCGATCTGGTCAATTGCAGCGATTATTTTCTTTTGACAGTAGGGGCAGGGAAAGAGAATCCTGGGCGCCTGGGGTGTTCCTGCGCGGGTCGCAACGGCCGGTTTGTCTGCTGGCTGGGCCGAGGATTGTTTCTCGCTGACAGGTATGCCGGGCACCTTGATCGTCTTGCCACATTGTGGGCATTTCCGACGTCTGCCGGCATCGCGTTCATGCGCGTGTAGATCCACCTGGCAGCCAGGGCAACTGTAATGCTGGGGTGCGTCAGACGCCGACTCGGACAATTCGGGATTCTCCCGCCTGGATGGTCGCAATCAGTTAATCTTCCATGACGTCATTTTCGCGGACCTGGGACAGTTCCGTGATTTGCTTCTCGTACTTCTTGGTGAGATCCTGGATATCGTTCTTGATGGAATCCCGTTCGTCTTCACCGATTTCCTTGGTCTTCTCTGCTTGTTCAGCTGCCTTGTTTCCATCGCGACGAACGTTTCGCACTGAAACGCGGCCTTCCTCGGTCAGTTCCTTGATGCGATTGACCATCTTGCGGCGGACTTCCGTTGAAAGGGCGGGAATGGCGATTCGAATCAGGCGTCCGTCGCTTTGCGGATTGAAACCCAGGTCGCTGCCAATAACTGCCTTCTCAATATCCTTCAGTGTGCTGGGGTCGTAAGGTTTGATCACGATCTGGGTCGGATCGGGGGCACCGACGGAGGCAAGTTGCTTGATGGGCGTGGGAGATCCGTAGACTTCCACACGCAGGGAGTCGACGAGGCCTGGATTTGCCCTTCCCGTGCGAATTCCTGCCAGGCTGGACTTCAGGTGAGTCACGGCTTTCTCCATGCGTTCTTTCGTGTCGAGAAGGATATTATCACCGGACATAATCAGGATTCCATGAATTAGATAAGGGGGTTTGTACCACTGACAGAGCTCAATAATACGCTTATTACGTTCAATTTGCCAGCGGAAATGCCCTGGCCAGTCCCCAGAGGTGCAGAGGTTCTGTAGCGGCTCTAATTCTCTGTCGTGGAAGGAACTTGCGAGGAAATACGGGTTCCCACGCTGGTTCCCAGTAAGGCACGTTCAATGTTGCCAGGCGTCTTGAAGTTAAAGACCAGTACGGGCATGTTGTGCTCCATGCAATGGGCAATGGCCGTGCTGTCCATGAATCGCAGGCCTTTTTTCTGACAGGTCTGGTAATCCAACTCGGGATAAAAGACGGCGTGCGGATTCACCTCGGGGTCCTCACTGTAGACGCCATCGACGCGTGTTGCCTTGAGCAGGATCTCTGCTTCCAGTTCCAAGGCGCGCTGCGCGGCTGCGGTATCGGTAGTGACGAAAGGACTTCCTGTCCCGGCAGCCAGGATCACGATGCGTTCCTTTTCCAGGTGCCGTCGAGCACGGCGCCTAATGTAGGGTTCCGCAACCCCATCCATGTGAATGGCGGACATCAGTCGAGTCTGGCAACCCAGCGATTCCAAGGCATCTTGCAGCGCCAGGCCATTGATCACGGTGGCCAACATGCCCATGTAGTGAGCGGTTGCTTCCTGGATGCTATGATTCGCATCCTTGAACTGGGCACCTCGCAGGATATTTCCCCCACCAATCACGATGGCAAGCTGGCATCCCAGTTCCTTGGCCTGCTTGATTTGCTGGGCAATCGTGGTGACTTCTTCCATGATGATCCCGCGTTCACCGGCATGAGAAAAACTCTCTCCGGATAATTTCAGGACGACACGTCGATACCTGGGAACGATATCGGACAGGGGCTGATCACTCATCGCAGGCAGTCTCCTTCATGCAGGGTACCAGGCAACCTGTCGGGGCAGCTGCCACGAACTAGTCTTCGGTTCCCAGTTCCCAGTGGACAAACTGTTTTAATTTCATCCCGTTGTCTTCGGCATACTTCTCGACCGTGATCTTGTCGTCCTTGACGAAAGGCTGGGCCGTTAACACCTTGGTTGCGAAGTAATTCTTCAGCCGTCCTTCCACCATCTTAGCCACGATATTTTCCGGTTTGCCCTCCTGCAGGGCTGCCTGGGTCAGAACCTGACGTTCCTGGTCCACGATGTCTGCGGGAATGTCATCCGGGGTCAGGCCTTCGGGTCGCATGGCCGTAATATGCATGCAGATATCCCGGGCGGCATCCCCGTTTCCACCCTCGACTTCCAGCAGTACCCCGGATACGGTTCCGGAGTTGTGGCAGTAACCTCCACAGGTACCCTCGATTCGCACCATGCGTCCCACGTTGAAAACCTCGCGGGTGCGATTAAATAGTTCATCTTTCTGTTCGGCGAGGGTGGCCCCGTCGACACTGGGCGATGGCTGGCTCAGGAGTTCGTCCACGCTGCCGGCATTCGCTGCTGCCAGGCAGGTTGCCAGGTCGTTAGCTAACTGGATGAATTCTTCGTTTTGCGTTACCGGGGCACTTTCACATTTCAATTCAACCATGGCAGCAACGGCCTGGTCGTGTCCGGAGACCATGCCGAAGCGCCCGAAATTCGTGGATCGGTCAGCACGTTTGCTGAACACCGTGGCCCCGCGTTCACGTAGCCACTGGACGGCAACGTCGCTGTCGCCATCACACTCGCCGAGTGCCTTCTTGCAGTCCATCATGGGCAGGCCCGTACGGTCACGAAGTGCTTTCACGGTTGCGGCTGTGATTTCCGCCATGGAGATTCTCCTTGTTATCTTGCTTTACTCGTTGGATTCGTAATTGATATTAATCGCTGGTGGTCCCTTGGCTGGATTACCACTCGAGGATTTGATGGTTGCGAGCCGGCGTTTGACCAGGCACCCAGAAGGTTGGAAACGGAAACATGCGATGCGTAGCCCGCAGAACGATCTCCGGTTGCCATGTGAGTCGACTCAAGATGCTTCTTCGGCCCCTTCCGATTCCTCGGCAGCCGGTTCCTCGGCAGCCGGTTCCTCGGCAGCTGGTTCCTCGGCAGCTGGTTCCTCGGCAGCCGGTTCCTCGGCAGCCGGTTCCTCGGCAGCTGGAGTCGTTTCCGCTTGTTCCGCGGCTTCTGCTTCGGCAATCACTTGTGCGTCAGCAGTTTCCGGTGCGGGTGCTGCGGGTGCAGCTGCTTCCTTGTTGGCGATGGCTGCATTGGGATTTCCCGTCAACACTGCTTCACTGACGTGTTGCAGGATGACTTCAATGGAGCGAATGCCATCGTCGTTGCCAGGGATGGGCAGGTCGACCTCGTCTGGATCACAGTCGGTATCGATCAGGGCAATGGTTGCGATGCCCAGTTTGCGGGCTTCACGAATAGCATTCTTTTCTTTCTTGGGGTCGATCACGACCACGCATTCAGGCAGTCGATTCATGGTTCGCAGGCCATTAAGGTTGCGATACATCTTGCGATATTCACGGTTTAGTGAGGACTGCATCTTCTTGGAGTACTGGCTCATTTCGTCCCCGGATCGGAGTGCCTCGAGTTCTTCCAGGCGTCCCAGGCGACTGCGGACGGTGCGGAAGTTGGTAAGGGCTCCACCCAGCCAGCGTTCACTGACAAACGGCATCCCGCACCTGAGGGCCTCGCGTTCGATCGTACTACCAGCCTGCCGCTTGGTTCCCACGATCAGGATCAGGCTGCCCTTGCTGGCGACCTGGGTTAGATATTTCTTGGCTCGCAGCAGTCCGCGAATGGTTTCACGGATGTCGATAATATGAATTTGGTTCTTGCGAGCATAAATGTAGGGAGCCATCTTGGGATTCCAGCGGCTGCACCGATGCCCGTAATGAACTCCTGATTCGATCAACGATTGAACAATCGTATTAGCCATACTACATACTCCCGATTTCACTGAATTTTAACGGGCAATAGCCTGGAATCTGGTATTTTCCGTCTCTTGAGAAAGAGAGAGGAAAACGCGTTTGTCCTGGCCACAGGAAATGAATCCTTTGCCCTGCACTTCGATAAAGAACCTGATGATCACGGTACTCACTCGGGTAGCGAGAACCGTGTAGTTCAACGACCTGTCAATTTAGCACTCGTTTTGCATCGGGTCAATCGGGATGGAGCCTGGATATAGGACTGGCAAGAGGGACCTGGAGAGGCTGGAAGTTGTGCGAATCCCGGAACCTCAATACCTGGCGACCAACGCTTGACCATACCGGTGATCAGGGCCTAAACTGGTTCGTTTGGAATTCGGTAACGGTTCTTCAGGGAGAATTAGTGGTGCCTGGTACGTGTGTAATTGGTTTACAGTGGGGTGACGAAGCCAAGGGGAAACTCGTCGATATTCTGACCGCGAACCATGATATTGTGGTCCGCTACCAAGGGGGTGCCAACGCCGGGCACACCGTGGTGATCGGTGCCGAGACTTACAAGCTGCATCATATCCCCAGCGGCATCTTGAACGAAGGAGCGGTGAATCTTGTTTGCCCGGGCGTCGTCCTGAATCCACCGACCATTCTGCAGGAAATTCATGGACTGCAGGAACGCGGTATTGTTTTTACGGACCGGTTGCTTATCAGTGATCGAGCGCATGTTGTATTTCCATGGCACCTGGAAGAAGATCGGGTTCTCAATGATCTTCCAGTCAACGGGGAAAATATCGGTACGACGTTACGGGGAATTGGTCCCTGTTACCGGGACAAGGTGGGCCGTTCTTTCGCAGTCCGACTCGGTGACATGTACCGGCCTGATTTTGCGGAGAAGATTCAACTGATCGTGGAAGCCAAGAAGCGGATCCTGACAGGCTTTGCTGGTCCAGATGGTTTTTCGCCACTCGACGCAGACCAGATTATCCAGGACTACCAGAGTTACGCCGAACAATTGAAACCGTATGTGGCGGATACGACGAGCTACCTGCTGGATGCCGTGGAACAGGATCGGCGTATTCTTTACGAGGGGGCCCAGGGAGCGCTCCTGGACCTGGATCATGGCACCTATCCCTTTGTCACCAGCAGTAATAGTTCCGGTGTTGGTGTATCCTCGGGATCAGGGGTCGCTGGCCGCTGGATTAACTGTGTCCTGGGGGTGGTAAAATCCTATTCTACCCGCGTCGGTGGCGGTCCGTTTCCGACCGAGTTGGAGGATGCCACGGGTGACCGTATTCGAGAACTGGGTAACGAGTACGGGACCACGACAGGGCGGCCGCGTCGTTGCGGCTGGTTTGACGCCGTTGCCGTGCGTTACACGGCTCGCTTGAGTGGCGTGGATGCTCTTTCCGTGATGATGCTGGATGTGTTGAGCCAGTTGCCCGAGATCAAGATCTGTGTTGCCTATGAACTGGATGGTGAACGGATTGATTACTTACCGAGTCATTCCGATGACCTGCGTCGTGTTCAACCGGTTTATGAAACGATTCCGGGTTGGGAGCAGGATGTAACGGGGATTCGTGCCCTGGAAGATTTGCCAGCGGGTGCCCGCGGTTACCTGGATCGTGTTAGCGAGTTGATTCAACGGCCGGTGGCGGTGGTTTCTGTTGGTCCGGATCGTGAACAGACAATGTTTACCCCCGAGTTTCCCCTGGGTAACTAAAAACATCCCATTCTGAACTTGCCTTTTCAGGGAGATCGGGCAAACTGAATGGCGATCGAGATACTCACGGAACGGGTTCTGCGAGGGAAGAATTGCTCTATTTTTCGTCATGCGAGGATACCTGGCACCTATGTCAGCAACAGCCAATGGACGACTCGATGGCGTGGATCCTGATCGCCTGCCTCGTCATATCGCCGTGATCATGGATGGTAATGGGCGCTGGGCGGAACGCCAGCAATTGCCACGGATCGAGGGGCACCGCATGGGTGTGGCCAGTGTGCGTCGCATCGTGGAAGAGTCTGCCCGACTGGGAATTGAGCAGTTGACCCTCTATTGCCTGTCCAGCGAAAACTGGAAACGCCCGCAGCAGGAACTGGATTTCCTCATGCATCTGCTCGAGCAATACATGATCGAAGAGCGTCGTACGCTCATGAAGAACGAGATCCAGGTTCAGGTGATTGGTCGTCGAGACGGGATTCCCGCGCAGACCTGGGAGCAGATGGATATGACGGTTCGCATGAGTGCCAAGAACCGCAAGACGCGTTTGTGCTTGGCGATCAACTACGGTGGGCGGGCTGAAATCGTCGATGCTGTGCAGTTGCTAGCGAAACAGGTGCAGGCGGGAGAGTTGGCGCCAGAAGAAATCAACGAGGACCGGATCTCGGGAGCCCTCTACACGGCCGAGATGCCGGAACCGGACCTCTTGATTCGCACTGCCGGTGAGATGCGGATCAGTAACTTCCTGCTCTGGCAGATTAGTTATGCCGAATTGTGGATCACCGAAAAGTGTTGGCCGGAGTTTACCGAAGAGGACCTGCACCAGGCTATCGAGACGTTCGTTCGCCGCGAGCGACGTTTTGGTGGACTGGGTACTGAGAGCGTATAAACCATCGACCAGGAGACCATGATTGTGTTGCGTTGGCGATTACTTTCGGCCTCGATCATCATTTCCCTGCTGCTGGGTTTCATTTTTCTGGATTATTTTCGTCCGGGGGATACCCCGACAGGGTTGTGGATGATTCCGCTGTTGCTGGCGGTCACCGTGCTGGCTACTGGAGAGGCGCTGACCCTGTTGAAATCCGGTAACCTGGAACCGGTTCCGTGGGCCGTTTATGGTAGTACCCTGATGGTAGTCATGGGCTCGTTGTTCCCCATCTTTTACGAGTTGTCAGGATCCGCCTATCCGCCTGACTGTCCATTTGGCCAGTTGGGTTGGGCAACGATCATGACGGGCACTGCCCTGGTCGTCCTGTTTGTTTCAGAGATGTTGCGTTACGAGCAGCCGGGGCGTGTCATCATGAACGTGGCCACCGGGTTGCTGGTGGTCATCTATGTTGGGGTATTGCTCAGCTTCCTGGTGGCCCTGCGGAGATTTCACGAGGATCATCGGTGGGGAATGATTGCCTTGATTTCACTGGTCAGTATCGTAAAAGTTTCGGACAGCGGGGCATACTTCGTGGGCCGCTCCCTGGGGCGGCGCAAGTTGGCACCCAGGTTAAGCCCGAAGAAAACGGTTGAAGGGGCCGTGGGCGGATTGGTTTTCGGGAGCCTGGCGTCGGTGGTTTATTTCCGCTGGTTAACACCATGGGTTTTTGGAATGGGGGTAGATCATGTTACCGCTGCCGACTGGTGTTGCTGGATTTTTTACGGCTTGATACTGACGCTGGCTGGCATGGTCGGTGATCTTGCGGAGTCATTGTGGAAGCGAGATGCTCAACCGAAAGATTCCAGTGGCTGGTTACCAGGACTGGGCGGCGTTTTGGATATCCTGGATTCTTTGTTGGTGGCCGCAGTACCGGCCTATCTTTGC
>JAYGDH010000202.1:0-4969 GCA_046583055.1 Pirellulaceae bacterium
CTATCCTTAACTACATTGACTGGAGATATCGTGGTGAAAGAACGTATTGCACTGCTGACCGGGGCAGGACGAGGAATCGGGCGTGCCATTGCCCTGGGGCTGGCACAGGATGGCGTGGACCTGGTGCTGACGGCTCGCACCGAATCCGAACTGGCGGAAGTGGCCGATTTGGTACGGCAGGAAGGGCGGCAGGCTCTCTGTGTGGCTGCAGACTTGACTGAGGCAGGAGCCGTGCAGCAGGTCATGGAAAAGGCGAGTGCCCTGGGTGTGGTGAATATCCTCGTCAATAATGCTGGCATCGGAAGCAGCCATGCGCCCCAGCCTTTATTGAATTTCGATGACGCTTACTGGCACCTGACAATGGCTCTCAACGTGACGGCCCCTTACCTGCTGACCAAGGCCTGCCTGCCGGCAATGATGGCACAGGGATGGGGACGGATCATCAATATCGCTTCAATCAATGCCAAGGTGACTGCGATGCACGGGGCTGCCTATACCGTCAGCAAGCATGCCCTGGCAGGATTGACAAAATCGACCGCCGTGGAAGTGGTCCAGGATGGAATTACGGCCAATGCTGTCTGTCCCGGGGTCACCAGGACAGCCATGAATGATAAACGCCTGGAGTATGATGAACAGCGCACGGGAATGGCTTTTGAGGAACTGGAAAAAAATGCATCGCCACTGGGCCGCCGCCTGCTGCCGGAAGAAATTGCTGCAATGACCGTTTTTCTGGCGACCGAAGCAGCCAGTGGAATCAACGGGCAACTGTTAAATGTCTGTGGAGGACGCGTGCTGGCAGCTTGAGCCGTGGGTCCTGGTAAACCGATCCCTGATTAGCCAAGTGACAGGTGTCCCACCTTTGAGCGATGGAAATGGACATGTTTCCAATCGTCCTCGACCTGGTGCCAGACGCGTGTCTCTTCATAGGCATGACTGGAGTGCTGTCCGTCGGCTGAAATGGCCTGGATCAGCCGGATATAGGTTACTACGGCGCTCTGCTCCGTAAGGCGGACCCGCGGGTTCTGCATGGTTGAACTGCGTGAACCAGCAGCCGGGCGATTGGCGAAGTAGGTTTTGTGGAAATCCATCCCTTCCACGAGACATCCGAGCGCCTCGGGTTCGAAGGCGGATAAGGTAGAATCGCACAACTGCTGGTAGGTTTCCCAGTCCCCTGTGTCGATGGCGTCCAGCAGTTGCTGATTCAGTCGTAGCAGCGATTCGTTTGTACCAGCATTCATTTCTTTTCGTCAGTCGCTTGGTTTGGGTCACTAGCGGGCTTGGCAGGTTCCTGCGCAGCCCCTGGATTTTCCTTGGCCTCGGCTTTGGCCGGTGGGGAAAGAAGCTTGGGGAGCTTGTCGACGACGATGTAGGCACTCATTCCCACTAGGAGCAACAGGCCAGCACCCGCCAGGATATTAGTGACGGGACCGTTGGTCTTTTCTCCCATGACTCGCTTGTCATTGGTGAGCCAGAGCAGCACGGCTCCCAGCAGCGGGGCAAAGATGACCGTGATGGCTTGGGCAACGATGATTAATTCAACCGGGTCTTTGCCGCCGAACATGAAAATAACAGCCAGCGCAACAGTCATGCCGGTAAGCAAGACGAAACTGGTCAGGTGCTTGGGACCCTTATCCGTTGCCTTACTGCCCCATCCCAGCCCATCGGACAGGATAAAACCGGCAATCATGGAGTTGACCAGGAAAGAAGAGTAGGCAGCACTAAAAAGGCCCAGGCAGAAGAGGAGGCGTGCACCCTGACCGAAAGTCGGTTCAAGGCCAGCTGCAACATCTTCCACGGAAGTAAGCGCTTCACCGCGTAATCCGGCGGCGGCAGTGCAGACTAGCATCACCGTGATCAGGAACATGAGCCCGGTTCCCACGCGGGCGTCGATCAAGCCGGTTCGTAGTTCGGCCTCGTTCCACCCTTTTTGCTGGGCCAGGTAGGCCTGGAAATAGGCCGCCGAGATCACGAAGGTCGTGCCCACCAGGGCCAGTACCGAAATGTCACCAAATGCTCCTGCTTGCGGTACGAACCCCTTCATGAGTTCACCGATATTGGGCTGCACGATCGCCAGGTTGACGGCAAAGCAGATCAGCATCAGGCCCACGAAACACATCATCACCTTCTCGAGCGCCTGGTAAAGGTTCTTGAACATATAGAGGAACGAGATCGAGAGGGCATTGAAAATCACGACCAGTAGGATGGAAGCTCCCTGGGAGGCCCCCAACGCCTTGAATGCGCTCTGAACCCCGAGGTTATTTCCGGACTGGTAGGCCGTGGAGATGACGAAGACTCCCAGGCCAATCGCGATAGCGAGTTTTTTGCCGGCCAATTCCGTGATCACCTGCCCAATTGATTTCTCCAAAACCACACCCAGCTTGGCTCCCAGGGTCATGAAAACCATCATGAAGATGCATGCGATGGCGATTAACCAGAGCATCGCATAGCCCTGGCCTGCCCCCACCTTGGAGCTGGACAGGATGCTGCCTGGACCGATGACCACACAGGCCGTAATCAGCCCGGGTCCTACCGCCTGGTACCACTTGCGAGTTGGAGAGGTGCCGGCTGGTGCAACTTCGGAACTCATGATCTGGCCTCAAAATAGGTTGGGAGAATAAGGGTCATGAACCCGATATCCTACCGCTTTGCAGGGCCGAATGCCAGAGAAACTGTCCTGGGCTGGCCCCAGTCAGGGAGCCTGGGGAGCAAGTGCCAGGGAGGCATCACGAATACGCTGGACGCAGGTTTCCAGTCGCTCCAGGTGCGTGCGGAAACAGAGGACACAGATCCGGATCGTGAAACAGCCGTCCAGATCGGTGGCTGTCAGGAAGACCTCCCCGGATCGGTTGATCTCGGTCAGGAGTTGCTGGTTCAGCTCGTTGAGCGCCTGGCCGGTTGTTCCTGTCGGCTGGAGACGAAAGGTCACAATGGAAAGAGATGGCTGCGTAATGATTTCCAGCTGCGAAATACTCTCTAGTTGTTGAGCGGTCCACTGCACCAAGTCCAGTTTTTCATCCAGGTAGTTCTTGAAAGTGTCAAAACCATGGATTTTCAACGGCAACCAGACTCGCAGGCTGCGGAAATCGCGTGAGAGTTCAGGACTCACCTGGCAATAGTCAACACGGCCATCATCCTGCTGCATGGGTGGCAGGTAGTCGGCATCCACGCCATGCGCAGTATGCAGGGTTTGACGAGAACGGACCAGCAGGCAGCCCGTTCCGTAAGGAAGGAAAAGCCCCTTGTGAGGATCGAGCGTGATGGAATCAGCTCGCTCGATACCAGCCAGTTGTTGGCGGCCTCGTTCAGTCAGTTGAAAGAATCCTCCGTAGGCAGCGTCCACGTGAAACCAGAGTTGCTCTCGCTGGGCAATATCAGCCATGGTCTGCAGTGGATCGACGGCCCCCGTGTTGGTGCTGCCGCCCTGGCCAACCAGCAGGAAAGGGGTGAGTCCGTTACGACGATCGCCGACGATCGCTTGTTCCAGTTGTGTCAGGTCCATGCGATGGTCGTCATCGGTCCCGATGCTGCGCACGCGGGAGGCGGGGAAGCCAGCCAGGTGAGCAGCCCGCAGCACCGAATGGTGAGATTGCTCCGATGTGTAAATGGTTCCCTGCAGAAAGTCTTCGGGAAGACGGCAGCAGCGGGCAGTGACAACTGCAGACCAGTTAGCCAGCGAACCTCCTGTGGTCAGGAAGCCACCCGCTTCGGACCCCAGTCCCATCAGGTCACAGAACCAGCGGATTACGTCGGTTTCCAGTTGGACCAGTCCGGGCCCCGCCACCCAGACGGTCGTGTAACGATTCAGGACGTCCGCGATCAGGTCAGCGATTGCTGCATGCAGCAATCCACCACCGGGGATGTAGGCCAGGTATCCCGGGCTGGCCGGGTTAAAGCTCGGGGAAAGGCGCTGGGAAAACAGCTCGTCCAGTGTCGTTGACCATGCGCTCCCGATTTCCGGAAGTGGCCCAGCAGTGATTGCCGCAGCCGATACCTCCTCGGGACTTTCCCAGGCAGGGCGATCGGGTAACTGGTCAATGTGGGGGAGCAAGTGATCCAGGACTGAATTGACCAGCTCTCGCAACTGGGTGGCATCCATTTCCAGTGAAAGGTCAGGATTCGACAAGGCGGACTGGAGTGTGTTGAGCGTCATAACACCGTGTGTAGTGGATCTTCTGGTCAGATGTATTCCTGCTCACCATGCGGTACAGGGGCTACCGTTGTCAAGGGGACCAGTTGCGTGAGAGGACAACTCGACGCTCCGCCATGATCCTATTAAACTGGCGACAGGTGTGCCACCTGTCCGGGAAAGCGAGGGGAATGTTTAACGATGAATCAACTGGGGATCGTTACCAATTGCTGGAAACACGAATTGGATCAGGGTGTTGCCCTGGAGAAACTGTTGGCCCAGGCCGTTGAATATGGATTGGTCGCCATCGAATTGCGGCAAACGGCATTGGGAGGTTTTGAGTCGGCCGATGATTGCCTGCCCGATGTGCAGCGACTTGGGCGACTGGCCGAGCAGTATCCCGGATGTTGCTTTGATTACGCCATGAGCCTCTCGTTTCTGTCCGGAGAGATTGGTGAGGCTGCTGATCGTGTAAGCCTGGGGCGAGATGCTGCCGTGGCAGTGGCAGGCAGTGGTGTTCCACACCTGCGTTTGGTGGACCTGGTCAGCTCATCGGAGCAGGTGATTGCCTGTGAGTCGGCAACGGTTCGTGAATTGGCTGAGTTGACACGCGCCATGGACCAGGCAGGGGGTGTTCTCTCGGTGGAAAACTGCCGCCAGCCCTGGGACGACCTGTTCCGGGTTGTTCGGCGAACCTGGGAACAACTGGGATCGGTGAGTGAGAAGTTGAAGATCTGCTTTGATCCTGCTAATTTTGGCCTCTCAGCGGACGCGGGCAACCCGCAGCAGGCCCTGGCGCAATTGCAGACCAGTGATTTGTCCATGGTTCACCTGAAGCAGGTC
>JAYGDH010000316.1:0-9444 GCA_046583055.1 Pirellulaceae bacterium
TTTCGGACAAGGGTCGCACGGCAGACGAGCTGATGGTTTTTGCTCGTTACGTTATGTTCAGCGAGGTTTATTGGCATCATGCCGTCCGCTCCGGGACAGCGATGCTTCAACGTGCCTTCTTCGAGGTTTCCACAAGCCTTGCTCCCGGGGATCTCTGCGAGCTCACCGACGATAGTTTCATCGAAACGCTCACCGCAGCAGCAGGAGCCGACATCTTCCAGCTCGTTACTGGTCTCTTCGGTACTACCCGCGTGCTCTATAAACGCCTGCTTCAATTCAGCCATTTCCAGGAGGACGCGCTTTACTGACAGCTCGCCCGCCGCCCGTATCCATGGCTGGTCCAGTGTGGCAATGCCCTGGCAGACCTTCTTGGACAATCGCTCGGTGTTTCGATCCCAGGTCACTACCTCCTCTTTGACGCACCGCCTGTCCAACTCGAGGTCCAGTTCAATGTGCAGGTTCACTTTCCCAAGGAGGACCTTTACCGTACTCTTGGTGAAGTCTCGCCGGTCGTTCAGACGCTGGCGCGTGAGCAATTCGACGATTACGTAAAGCGTGTGCGACTTTTTATTCACCCGGATCTGTCACGCGATCGTCTCGACGCCAACCGGGTCAAGGAATTGCTACCACTCGCTATCGAGCAAGCCAACGCATCGACCTAGGCTGCATGTTCACAGTCCCGTGGCAGACTGACCGCTTTCTCCAGCGCATTGAGCAGTTCCGCCAGGACGAACGGTTTCCCGACGATCGCTTCCACGGAACCACTCGCGACCAACTGCAAATCTTGTTTTCGAGGGAAACCGATCGTGGCAACCGTGGGCAAATGATCCCATTGCTTCTGCCATTGGATCCAGGAAACGCGATCTTCGCTTTCGAAACCCCAGCGGTCCCACACCACGCAACGAGCCGAGGCAATTTCTGTGGTATCGCTCTCCTGGCACCAGATCGTCTCATAGCCTGCCGCCTGGCAAGCCTGTGACACTGCCTCATAATCAACCTGGCTGGGCGTATTAATAGCGATCCGTCCCGCTCCCGAAGGAATACTCCAGCGGCTCCTGGCCAGGCCGCGTTCATTTTCAGTAACCGTCCTCGGCAACCGCCGAGCATCGCTCTCGCCGACCTGTCTATTTGTTAATCCCGGAAGAATTTCAACCCGCGCCCGATCGACGAACTGGTGCCAATAAACGCGGTGCCAACCCGCAGCTGGGGAGCCACTTCGTGTTTCCCCTTCGCACCAACTTCCCAGCAGCACAAGAGCCTCAGCCAAGGGAGCACAACGTAACATTTTATCCTGGTCGTGCTGACTAAATTCACCCCTTCGCGACTGTCCTAGTACGATCGCCCCCGGCCGTGGCCCACCATTCTCCAGCACTTGCAAGGCCTCATCCGCGGTTGCCGAAATTTCCAGACGGGTATATTTCCCCAGCCACTGGAGCGCAGGCGCGAATTCCTCGTGATCGACACGTCCCACGAACCAAACAACCGGTTTGCTCACCGAGATCTCCTTAGCATGGAGTCAACTATCCTCATAACCACCTTCACAAGTCAAGCTGAATCCTTGTCCATCTGCTGCTCGTACTGGCAAATCCAGTAATGTAATACGGAGGATTCCATTTCGGTACGTAACCCGAGCAAGAATTCCGGATCGGACAACATCCGACTGAGCCTGGCCAGCATCTGCAAGTGCACCGTATCGTCCGTCGAGCAAATCAAGAAAAAGATATCGGTCAACTCGCCCCGCGGCCCGCCAAAAGGAATACCCTGCTGCGTACTTCCAATCGCCAAAACCGGCTCGGCGAGAATACTCCCCAAGGGTCGCCGCGGGTGCAGCAGTGCCACCCCGTTGCCTAGTGCCGTGGGGTGAAGGTGCTCACGATCGCGAACGGCCTCTCGCATCCTGGCTTCATCCCACAAGAGGCCTGTCTGCGCCACCAACTGGACCATCTTCTGGATCACGGAACTCCGCGTGCGGGCGTCCATGGGACAGCAAATAGTCTCCGGTCGAAGCCACTGGCCAACACACGCTTCGGCTGGATCGCCCTGGGCCTCCAACCAACCCTCGACCTTGGAAAGCTCGCCCGGCTCACTCGTGCCGATCGTATCTTCCAACCAATGGTGAATCTCGGCCTGAGAAAACCTCCACTCACCACTTACCTTGCGACCTGGAACGCGACCGCGCGCGGCCATCCGTTCCGCTTGATCCAGTGTAATCTGAAGCAGCCGCGCCAATGATGCCACGTCAAAACCTTCTTGCATAATACTCCATTCCGCCAGCCACTTGCCAATTCCTCTTCACCGAGATACGCAGAGTTTCCTGCTAGCACTTTTATCTCCACGACACCAGAACTGCTGGCATTGTGAATGGAAAACCTGCGCGTGTCCAGACTGATCGCAGCCCGAAAGAACCAGCCTTGACACTCGGTGCTAAATTGTGACAATCCGACGCTTCGGAACCTAAGGACACGCGAATCGACAACGAACTGCCATGGAAGGCAGCACTCGAGTCGAATCACGGTGGCGGCCCGGTCACTTTCCCGGCGGGGCAGTTACACCAACCGATGCGTCGACACCAAGTCAGCAGGCAGGGAGGCCTCAGACTATGCAACCAATCCCGGGTGCTATTTCCTTACGCAGCATTCTTCCGCAGGCGCGTTACAGTCGGCCTGGTGATTATTCGTTCAGTTCCTGTTGCAGTGACTCTCGCAACGTGCGACCCGGCGACCTGTTTGTCGCCCTGGTTGGTTCTCAAGATGACGGTCATGCTCACATCGCGGAAGCGGTGGAACGTGGTGCCGCGGCCATCCTGACGGAGCGCTTTGTATCCAGCCCTGTTCCCTTATGTATTGTTCCTGATACACGCGAAGCCTATGGCCAGATTTGCCAGGTCCTGGCCGGGAGCCCTTGTGACAAGCTGTTCATGGTGGGCATTTCCGGCACGCAGGGAAAGACAGCAACCACCATGCTGCTGGCTTCTATTTTCAAGGAGGCTCACATTTGCACAGGTATCATCAGCAGCCTGGGGATCTCCGATTCACTGCAGGTACGTGATGCCAGCGATCTCATATGGCGTCCACCCGAGTTGGCCCGCACGCTGTCCGATTTTTCTGCCAACGGTTGTTCTCATGCCATCATTGAGATCCCCAGCCAGGCCCTGGCTTACCGAACAACCGCCGGGCTATCGCTGGATGCTGCTGTCATGACCAACATCCGCTCTGACCACCTGGACATCCATGGCAACGTAGAAAATTACCGTCGGGCCCAGCGGCGTTTATTCGCTCACACCAAACCAGCGGGCTACATAATCCTGAACACCGATGACGCTGGCAACCACGCCTGCCTTGCCAGCCTCGACCAGCCCACCTTAACGACCGCGATCAAGGATGATGCCCAGCTGACAGCGACCGTCATTGACCGCTGCGCCAGCGAACAAACGTTCTTGATTCATGCCGGGCATCAATCTATTCCTGTCCGCACCCAAATCACTGGTAATTGTCACATTCAGCATTGCCTACAAGCCACGGCCACTGGCCTGGCAGCTGGCCTGCCCTTACCGCTGATCGTACGCGGCATCGAAGCGATCGATTCGATCCCCGGGTACCTGGACCGGATCGACTGCGGGCAACCTTTCCGCGTTTTTATTGACGGGGCTCGCACGGCAGACCAGCTATCCCGAACCTTAAAATCGATAAAACAAGTCACTCCAGGTCGCCTTATTTGCGTCCTGGGACCGACGGCTCAGGATGACCCGCGGCAGCGCCCGCTGCTGGGCATCGCTGCGGAACGAGACTCCGACGCCATGATCATTACCAGCAATAATCCGGGCTACGAACAGCCACTGCAAATCATCCATGATGTACTCGACGGCTGCACTCATCCGGAACGGCCCCTCGTCTGCCCGGATCGCACCCGGGCCATCCATGCAGCGCTGGATCGCGCCACCGCGAAAGATACGGTCATCATCACGGGCAAGGGACACGTCACTCACCAGCAAATCGAACACCGCATGCTACCATTCGACGATGGGCAGGTCGCCAGCGAATGGCTTTATGCCGAGACGCCGCACCGAGCATACCCCTCTGAAGGCAGTCCCACCGAAGAATCGCTCTTCCACCTCAATTGACGGCGGCTTCATGCCTACTCTTTCCGTTCGCGATCTTGCGACCATCACGGCAGCCCGGATGCACCTGGCGGATCTACCTCCGTTACTCGGTGCCCAGGAAGCCGTAACCACCATTCACTTTACACTGGACTCCCTCGAGACAGGCAGCCTTTTCTGGACCCTCGATCCCGCTGATTCGTCAGCCAGTCTCCGGGCAGAGCTGTCCTTTATGCAAGGTGCTTCAGGCCTGCTGCTGGACAGCCGTCACGTCGAACCCTGGGCTGGCCGTTATACTCTCCGCGTCTCGAACAGCCGCCTGGCCCTGCGTCACCTGGCCGCCTACCTGCGAGGTCACCGCACCTCTCAAGTGATTGCTATCACGCCTCGTCTTTCCCGTGATCCTACGTGCCATTTCCTGCAGGCCATTTTAGACCAGCCACCGCAAATGCCCCCTTGGCACCCGGCCACCGTGCCCCTGGCCGCCCCTGCTGCCACCACTCTTATCAGGTTAACGGATCCAATCACTGCGCATGGCAGCGCGGCCCTACTCCTGACCGGCCCGAACTTTCTGCTCACTGGCCACGGCGACCCCTTCCTGACCAACCATTGCGACCGCCACGTTATCCACCAGTTACTCGAATCATTGTTACCCAACGGACGCCTCGTTTTTACTGAATTATTGAACCTTACTGGACTCCCCCATCCCATGCCGGAGTCCGACCTTCCCAACATCTGGACCCAGGCACTGGCCGAGGCTGACATCGAACTTTTCCGCATCGGAACCAGCCGTCTGGCCGATCTTCGCATCACTGCCACCCACGACCAGCGGGGCCAAACCTCTCTGGAGGTTGACGATTTCTCACTGCGCTACACCGCGGCGACTTTTCCGGATGCGGTAGCTCGCCTTACCGCCTACGGCGTCGGGCGCCT
Organism: Pirellulaceae bacterium; assembly: GCA_046583055.1. Lineage (GTDB taxonomy): Bacteria > Planctomycetota > Planctomycetia > Pirellulales > Pirellulaceae > JAZADA01. Next base: position 5,030 of record JAYGDH010000316.1, read on the forward strand.
GCTGGGTCAGCAACGCTCCGCACTGGCACGTCGGCTCAACCTGCAACACCTGCCTCCCTTTCGTCGAGCGGTTGCCTAGGGTGACCTTGCTGCACGTTGACAGGCCGATCCGTCGCCCGTACGCTTAGCAGGGACATTACCAACGTTTCTTTCCTGGAAAAAACGCGGATGCACACGGCCCCGGTAGCGATTATCACTGGATCCTCACGCGGCATCGGGCGCGCCGTAGCCGAGGAACTTGCTCACCACGGTTACGCTGTTGTCATCAACTACCTCTCCAATCGCGAAGCTGCCGAGAGCGTCGTTGCTGGCATTCTCGCTAGCGGTGGCACAGCCAGTCTCTGTGGCGCCGACATTGGGCAGGCCGCTGACAGGGATCGCCTGATTGCCCATACCTACGACGAATTCGGTCGCCTCGACCTGCTGGTTAATAACGCCGGCATCACCTCCCCGGGCCGCGCTGACCTGCTGGATCTCACGGAAGAAAGTTGGGAACGCGTATTTTCAACCAACCTCAAGGGACCGTTCTTTCTGGCACAGGCGGCCGCCACAAGCATGGTTGGCCAAATCAATGAATCCGGGATCGAGCGTGCCACAATCATTAACATCTCTTCCATTTCTGCCTATGCAGCTTCCTCGAACCGCGCCGACTATTGCATGGCAAAATCTGCTGTGCAAATGATGACCTGGCTGTTGGCCGATCGCCTCGCCGAGGAAAAGATCTGGGTTTACGAGATCTGTCCAGGGATCATCGAAAGCGATATGACCGCACCCGTTCGCGATAAATATGAGCGCCTCATCCAAGCTGGCCTCACACCAATTCGACGCTGGGGAGAAGGGTCCGACGTGGCCCGCGCTGTCCGTAGTCTCGCCTCTGGCGAGTTTCCTTTTAGCACCGGAGAACGCTTGAATGTTGACGGAGGATTCCACATCCGCCGCCTTTAATACCGCACCTCACCGCCAATCGCCATCACGCCAGGCCCCCTCGCTTACGCTTAACTGATACCAAGGCATGAAATTCTCACTACTAGGACTCGCCGACACGTCTCGACCGCTGGCTGACGCTATCGTGGCCCACCCGTCTCATCAGCTCTGCTGCATTCATTGTGCGGACCCGGAGCTTGTCCAGCAAAAATACCCCGGCGTTGCGTTTGATCCTAACTGGGAGTCCGTACTGCACAACACCGAATCTGATATCGTCCTCCTTTCCGCCACTCCAAATCCCGAGGAGGCCGAGGACCGCTTGCGACGTCTTATCCAGTCGGAGCTAGCCGTGATCGCCGTCCAGCCCTACATCGACCTGTTGGCTGCCTTTGAAATGGCCATGATCCAGTTCCAAACGCGTTCACCACTCTTCTGCTACACCCCCGTTAACCTGCATCCCATCGCCACGACGATCCACGGCTGGATCCGAGACCCACTCACTTCCCCGATTGGCCCCATCTCCCAGGTTGCTATTCAGTCGGGCTCCGAGAACCTGGACCGCGACGCAATTCTTCGCAGCGTAGCGTTCGATGTCCCGATCGTTCGCAACCTCGTGGGACCTACCACGCAGGTCAGCGCCATGAGCAGCGCCGCTCTCACGGGACCTTTCGATAACCTGAATATTACACTTAAAACTGACAGCTCCACCTTGGTTACCTGGAGCCTCGATCGCTCTGCTGCACCGGACCAGCGCACAGTAGCGATCGTGGGTGAGAAGCAGACCTACACCTTCTCCCTCAGCCTGAATCATTCAGCCTGGCATCCCCAGGCTGCAGTACTCCCGGAACTGGATTTCGCCAGTACGGATACCGCCAGCCTCTTCCTGGCGACTTTACCCGACCGGTTGGCCCTGGCAGACAGTGACGAAAGCTGGCTGCACTGGTGCCAAGATCTGGAAATCGCGGAAACCGTACCTATCTCACTCAGACGTCGCCGTACCATCGACATCCTCGATGAAAAACGGACCGAAGAAGGGGCTTTCAAAGGGATCATGTCGATGGGGGGCTGCGGCCTACTGCTAGCAACGCTGCTCTTGTTGCTGATCGGAAGCGTCATCGAAGGATTCCGTCTGCCTTCCCAACGCCTCGACTACGAACTCCAGAACACCACCCTCGACGCTGCTGCACCCAGCGCCCCAGCCAGGGCGTTCTGGATCCGCCTCTGGCCGGCCTACCCGTTCTTTGCCTTCCTACTGCTCCAACTCTTCAAGCTCGCCATCCTCCCGCCGCGCGCCAAGGCCACTGAATCACCAACGACGCTGAAATCCCCCGATCCACCGGGCGCCGACTAAGCTTCTGGACCCGGCGGGCTATCGAGAGCCAGGTGTTGTTTCAGCCGACACCAGTTTTTTTCGGCCATTCTCATGATCCCCAACCTTTTCTTTGGCAACCTAGAGAAAATATAGGGCTCGCCTTTCCCCTCCCTGAAGACCCGGCCGCGCACGATCCGATGACACAATATCAACTTGTGACGAATTCCTCATCCAGACGTTACACCCAACACTGCCATGATCAGCTCGTACTTACCAGTCTCTCGCCTGCTCTCCCGTACCGGCTGCCTCTTGCTAGCAGCTCTACTTCTTTCGACCACCGTCTCTAACTCCCCAGCAGCGGCCTCTGATCTGCGTCGCTCGCCGATCGTCCGGGCCGTTGAAAAGGCCAGTCCAGCGGTGGTCAACATCCACGGGCGCAAAACCGTCCGCAACCGTAACATCGGGCGCAATACTCAGCCGTCCGAGCGGCACGTCAACGGCATGGGTACGGGCATTATTTTTGACGAGCGGGGCTATATCCTCACGAATTTCCATGTCGTGCAAGGGGTTGAGACGATCATGGTAACCCAGCACGACAAGTCCTCGAACGTGGCAACCCTGGTTGCTCATGATCAGACAACCGACCTGGCCATTATCAAGATCCCTACCAAGAAACCCCTGCCCACCATTCGGACTGGCAATTCCGCTACGCTGATGCCTGGCGAGACGGTGATCGCCGTCGGCAATGCGTACGGTTACCAGCACACGGTCACGCGAGGAATCGTCAGTGCTCTTAACCGAAATGTCCAGGTAAACGAGCTGCAACGTTACGCAAACCTTATCCAGACAGATGCCAGCATTAATCCGGGCAATTCCGGTGGACGGTTGCTCAATATCGACGGCGACATGATCGGCGTCAACGTGGCAGTTAGAATTGGCGCCCAGGGTATCGGTTTTGCCATACCGTCGAATGACGCTCTTGTAATCGCGGCCCGGCTCCTGGCCAGTATTCGACCTGATCGAACAATTGGTTTATTGTGTGACACGCGGTATTCTGGCGACACATCACGCTACATCGTGAAACAGGTCCTGGCCGAGAGTATCGCAGCTGAAAAGGGAATCCAGGCCGGGGATGTGATTCTTGAGATTGCCGGCATCACCGTCAATAACGGTTTGGACTTCGAAAGAGGCATGCTGGCTGTCCGACCCAACGGGCCCATTTCAATACGCGTCGCTCGTGACACCCAGCAACTCTCGTTTGCCCTCACGTCTCGGCCCCAGCGTAAGGCCTCGACCGCTGAACCGTGGGATCACCTCGGGCTGCGACTGACAGTCGTCCCCCGAAATCGGCTCGGCAACCACCAGGGCCGTTACCGTGGTGGACTCCAGGTGAGAGAAGTTCGCAGCGGCAGCCTGGCTGCCAATAACGGCATACGTGTCAGCGACGTCTTGTTGGGCATCCACAAGTGGGAAACGGTCAGCATGGATAATCTAACGTATATCCTGACCAGCCCCGACTTTCTCGACGGTCCCGAGTTAAAATTCTACCTGCTCCGAAACCAGCAAATCCTTTTCGGCCACCTCTCGAAAAAGTCCAGCGACTGATCCACTGCCCGCATCCCGTTGACAATAGCTATTTTAGTGTCAACAATTTCTAACCGTGGCGGATTTTAGTGGCTGCCTTTCCTTGGTCTCAGGTCATTTCCCGATCTTCGGAATGAACGGTATGGAAGCCCAGATTCTTCAGTGGCTCCGCGACTATCTGCCCGCCACGCCAGCCACACTTATCGGACCTGGTGACGATGCCGCTTTGCTGGACTGGAGCGACGCCGATCAATGTCTGGTCGCCACGGACACCATCGTGGAAGGGCTCGATTTTACCCTCAAGACCTGTGCCCTGCCGTTCGTTGGCCGCAAGGCACTTGCTATTAATTTAAGTGACCTGGCCGCCATGGGCGGCGTCGCCGTTTCCGCCACGGCCTCACTGGTACTACCTTCAGTAAACGCTTTCGCCACCTGTCGTGAGATAATTGGGGGCATGCAGGAACTTGCTGCGGCCTACGACGTTTCCATCAGCGGCGGGGACATTTCCATCTGGGACGGCCCCCTGATTGCCACGGTCACGGCGATTGGCAAACCGGGCCCAGGCGGCATCCTGACTCGCTCAGCAGCTCAGGAC
>JAYGDH010000318.1:0-4196 GCA_046583055.1 Pirellulaceae bacterium
GTCCTGGATCCAACAAGAATCCTAAGGATTTACTCTATTACCTGGACAGCGTTTTCTCCGACGACCCCCTCCGCAACATCAAGGTCGTCCAGGTAACCAATCCCCGTGAAATCAACCAGCCGCAAAACATACCCGTGAAACTGGTGATTGCCAGTGGAAACCTCGACGGCCCTGCCGTGACGTCGCTGCGAAACTACGTTTCCAAAGGTGGACATCTGCTCTACGTGATCCAGGAAAAAACAACCCGGGAATCCCTGCAAACACTACTGAACGATAACGATCTACAACTCCAGGAAGCAGATGTTACGAACTATGCCATGCTCAGTGATATCGACTTTTCGCATCCGCTCTTCACTCCCTTTGCCAGCCCACAGTTTCGTGATTTTAAGACAATTCATTTCTGGCACCATCGACAACTCAAACTCACCACCAGGGAAAACCGACACGTGCTGGCACGTTTTGACGACCATGACATCGCCCTGGTCGAAGAAAGCCTGGACAAAGGGAAAATCTGGGTAATGACCAGCGGCTGGCAACCCGACGACAGCCAACTTGCGCGATCCAAGAAGTTTCTACCGCTCATGGTTGGCATCCTCGAACAAAGCATGGGAGTCCTTGCCGGAGTGCCCCAGTATTCCGTCGGAGAAGAAGTCAACTGCCTGACATTTGACCAACAACCCGAATCCATCACGATTCATAATCCCCGGCAAGATAAATTCCAGTTAGAAAAAAACGCAACCCATTTCAAGCAAACAACCGTGCCAGGAATTTATCGCTGGGAAACCCCGCAAAGTCGCGGTTTTTTCGCGGTCAACCTCAAGCCGGCAGAAAGCCAAACCGCAACTCTTGACCCGTTGCGCCTCGAACAGCATGGCATTCAGATCGGCAGCCAGTTATCCTCTGAAGAAGAGCAGGAACAGGAACGCCAAATGCGAGACCGGGAACTGGAAAGCCGGCAAAAACTATGGCAATGGTTGATTGCGATGGCCGTTGGTGTCATCCTCGGTGAAACCTGGCTGTCCGGAAAACTGGCACGGACTCACGCATCCAATGCGAAGGAAACCCCATGATTGAAAAAAGACTTCGCGAACAACTTCAACAGGTTGGCCAGCGATATGCCAGCTTCCGGTTCTGGTGCACGATGACCGTCACCTGGGCCATCCTTACGCTGATCGCGGCCAGCCTGCTATCCCAAAGGTCTCACGTCACCTGGTCTCCCGCCGCCGTGCTGAACGGATTAGCTATCGCTGCCTTCACCTGTACCACGCTGGCTGTCTGGATCGCCCAACGCAGCAAACACAATTATCTCAAGCTGGCACAACAAGTAGAAAACCAGTTCCCTGAACTGGAAGCACGGTTGATGACCGCCGTACAGCAAGAACCTTCTCTGCCCGGAGGCCATTACGGATTTCTCCAGCAACAGGTGATCCGAGAGACGCTCTCGCACGGACGGAAACAACCCTGGACTCAAATAATCTCCCTGCGACGCCTTGCGATCACCCATTGCAGTCACGCCTTCGCCGCTACCTGTTTCCTGGGCACCTTGTTGCTCTGGACACAAGTTCCCGTTCACACGGCCAAGAACGCCGCTGACGGCAACTCCCAGGATGAATCCCTCGACCAGTATGCCTGTACCGTTAACCCCGGGGATGCGGAAGTCGAACAAGGTTCCGGATTATTGATTACCGCACGCTTCGCCGATCGCCTGCCAGGCAAGTCCATACTACTTGTCACCGACCCAGAAGGAAATCAAAAACGTGTTCCCATGACACGCAGCTTTGATGACCCTCTCTTCGGAGGCCACCTTGATGCCATTAACCAGAACCTGACCTACCGGATAGAATTCGCCGGGGAAACCACGAAACCGTTCCAGGTTCGCGTCTTCCAGTACCCGACATTGACTCGTGCCGATGCCAGTTTGACATTTCCCGGCTATACCGGGATGAGCCGTAAACTCGTCGAAGATACTCACTCGGTCAGCGCCGTGGAAGGATCACAACTGGAATGGATCTGCCATCTGAACAAAGCCGTCGCCAAGGCACACCTGGCAACCAAGGCCGGCGATATCCTCCCCATGAAACCGCATCCCGACAATCCCCAGCAGTACCATGCCACCATTACACTAACCCAATCACAACGCTGGAAACTGCACCTCGAAGATCAACAGGGACGTACCAATCAATTGCCACCCGAACTGGTCGCCCACGTTACACGAAACCAACCCCCTAAACTAGAATTAGCCTCCGCACGGGACAGCCGCGTTTCACCCCTGGAAGAAATGACCGTGGAAGCAAATGTCTGGGATGATTACGGACTGGCAAAATACGGGATTACCTACCGCTTCGGGGGCGACCAGGCCGCTGAACTGGTGCTCGGCGAAACGGTTCCCGGAAACCAGCGACGCCAGGTACCGCACCTGATCGATTTCGAGTCGCTCAAGGCAGAACCAGATCAACTGCTCTCCTACCATTTCTGGGCCGAGGATGTTGGACCCGATGGACAACCCCGTAGAACATCCAGCGACATGTTCTTTGCCGAGGTGCGCCACTTCGAAGAAATCTTTCGACAGGGACAACAACCCCCCGGTGGTTCTCCCTCGTCGGCAGAACAGGAACAACAAGAAAATGGACAGGATGCTACCAAACTGGCAGAACTACAAAAACAAATCATTAATGCCACCTGGAAAGTGATTCGACGAGAACGATCACAAGCCACTCCAGACAAGCTGGTCGATGACGCAAAGCTACTGCTCGAATCGCAACAAACAGCCATGGAACAAACCAGGGAACTCCAGGAAAAACTGGCGGACCCCGAATCCACCCAGCATGTCCAACAAGCCCTGCAGTACATGGAAAAAGCAGCTGAACAACTGGTCCGCTCCACCAACAATCAATCCCTCGATGCAATCGACATGGCACTCGCCAGCGAACAAGCAGCCTACCAGGCACTACTCAAGTTGAGAGCACGTGAATTTGAAGTCACTCGCAGCCAACAAAGCCAGCAAGCCAGTAGTAGCTCCAATAGCAGCCGTTCCAATCGAGCACAACAACAACTCGATCAACTCGAGTTAAAAGAAGACGACAATCGATACGAAACAGAACGAACAGAATCCACCACCCAGGACCCACAGCAACAGGAAATGCGACACGTACTGAACCGACTCAAAGAACTCGCAAGCCGACAGGCAGATGTCAACAAAGAACTGGAAGAACTACAGTCCGCTCTCGAAGCCGCAGAAGACAAAAAACAAGACGAAGAAATCCTGCAACAAATAAAACGACTCCGGGATGAAGAACAACGCATCCTGCGTGATGCCGATGAACTGCAGAATCGAATGCAACAACCGGAAAATATGGAACGCATGAATGATGCCCAACAACGACTCCAGGAAACCCGAGAACAAGTGCGGAAAACCTCGGAAGCTCTTGAAAAAGGACAACTCGCCGAGGCTTCCGCCAGTGGAACACGAGCCCAGCGAGAACTCGAGAACCTGCGCGACGACGTCAGACGTGAAACAGCAGGTCAATTCCAGGAAGAAATGAAAGAGCTCAAACAAACCTCGCAAAAACTAAATGATCGACAGCAGGAACTTGCCAAGCAATTGCAGGAACTCGATCAAACCAAGAACCGCTCCCTGCGAGATACCGCGGAACGAGAAAACGTAACAAAAGGACTTGCTGAACAAAAAGATCGCCTGGAAAACCTCTTGAATCGCATGCAACAAACCGTCGAAGCCGCTGAAACATCCGAACCCCTACTCTCCAAGCAACTTTACGACAGCGTTCGTAAAACAAGACACAATCGAACCGAGGATGCCCTGGAAATGACCCGGCAATTACTCGAGAACGGACTTGTCCGTGACGCACAACAACCCGAATCTGTAGCTCGCAAAGCTATCGAACAATTAAATAAAGATGTTCAGCAAGCTGCCGAAAACGTTCTCGGAGATCCAACTGAATCACTCAAGCAAGCGCAGCAAACATTAAACGATCTCACAAAACAGCTCGAAAACGAAATTGCACGAAACGATCCCAATAGTCAACAGCCGGGTCAACAGCCGGGTCAACAGCCGGGTCAACAGCCGGAACAACAGCCGGAACAACAGCCGGAACAACAACCGGGACAACAACCGGGACAACAACCGGGACAACAACCGGGACAACAACCGGGACAACAACCGGGACAACAACCGGGAC
>JAYGDH010000330.1:0-3894 GCA_046583055.1 Pirellulaceae bacterium
AATTGGATTTTGCCAATGGCAGTTCCCCGGAGTTCAAAGATAACTACCTGGGCTGGAAAGATCTGCCCTTGTTGCAGACCCTGTTGCTGGGAAATCAAAAGCGGCCGTACGGCTTGGACCACTTGAACAGTAGTCGTTTCAACGTTTTCCTGGAACGACCGTTCATCGTGGAATCATTTAACGAGGATGCTCGTCGTTTCGGCCTGGCCTCTTACGGTATTTCAGAGAACCAAACCTGGAATTGGCGTTATGGTGTTTACAATAGTCGTAACATTGCTCGTTTAGGTAACTACATTGGTGACCATGGGTCGATCGAATTCGCGGGTCGCCTGGCCACGACATTCTGGTACGACGAAGCTTCCGGCGGTCGCCGTTACGGTCACTTTGCTGTTTCCGGTACGATGGCAGAAGTGGACGAGGGAAGTACGGAAACGCGTTTTCGTTCACGACCGGAAGCGCGTAGTTCGCAGCGCTGGTTGAACACGGGAGTACAGGTTGATGCGGCCAGTTACGACATGCTCGGCCTGGAAGGTGTGCTGAATTTTGGCCCGGTGCAGATGGTTGCTGAAGTACAAAATAACTGGATGACCATGAATTCAGGTCAACAGATTCGCATGCATGGAGCCTATGCCTACGTTTCTTATTTCCTGACGGGTGAACATATGCCCTGGAGCCCTAGCCGTGGGACTCTTGATCGTGTTAAACCACGTGAAGAATTCTTCCTGGTTCGCACCTCCGGGGCAAAAACGGCTCGTGGCGGCGGTGCCTGGCAAGTTGCCGCTCGCTGGTCGATGGCTGATTTTTCCGATGTCCTGGCCGTACCGGGCGCGACGCCTGACGGGGTCCTGATCAATAGTTTTACGCTGGGTGTGAACTGGCATTGGAGCGCCCATGCCAAGATGCAGTTCAACTGGATTACCGGTAGCGTTGACGACGGTGCTGGAAACGTTGGTGATTACGATATTATCGGTACTCGTTTTGCCGTTGACTTCTAAGCTGCTGCCAAGATCTTCCCCCAGGTGAGCCAGCCAACGTTCATTCTTGCTCGACCGTAATTTCCAGTTCTTCCATGTACGGCGGCTGCATATGTTGGCCAGCCAGCCCGGTCAAGGTCAGGCCCAGCTGGTTGTGACCCCGAAAGGGAGGACAGTCTGCCAGCGAGATTTCCAGTCGCTGGCCCGGCAGGCCGCCGCGACGTTTGCCGGTGGGAAATCGACGGATTTTCTCGGCCGCCACGGTTTTTCCATTGATGTCGACTACCAGTTGATCCTGCGCATTCAAATGGTAGATCCAGCAGGTTAACTTCCCTGGCAACGGCTTGCCGTCACGGCCATCTGCCATCTGGAAGGGGAAGGCCAGGCGTTTTCCCAGCTGGTCATCAGCAAAGGTCAGGATCGGGTTATTGCGGTGGCCCAGGGGACTGAACCCCTCGTCGTACCAGGGGTAATTACGCAGTGGAGGTTTACGCGCGGAAATTCCCTTGCCCATCGGCAGGTAGCGATAGGTGCGGGGGCCCTGGAGTACCCGTTCGGGAGTAATGACCGCTTGCGTCCAGCGGGCAATTCTCGCTCGCTGGGCTGGCGCGGCCGTGCTTTCGCCGCCAAAATGGATACCGACGTTCCAGAAGGAGATACTGTCGGCACCAGCGGCATAGTAATTGGCCGCCGCAGCCCGGGCTTCCGGGGCAGTCAGCAGCATCGCCTGGTAACTCTCTTTCTTGTGCTTGGCAGACATGGCAATCGGCCGATCCAGGATCCTGGGAGGACCGTCATAGATAGATCCCATCATGTTGCCCATGACCACGATCGTGTCGACGCCAGCTGGCCTGGTGAAACGGGTAAACTCGCCGACCGGAAGATTGGGGTCGGTGTTGTTCCAGGTGGAAATCACCACGTAATCGATCCAGCCACGCTTGACCCACGTTTCCAGGTCGACACCGGCTCGCCAGCAGGCGCTGATCGACTCCGGGACGCGGACTCCCAGGGTTAGCTTGCGACGACCACGTTGCTTGGCAGCGCTGGCCATCACGGCGTGGATCTGTCTGATGTAGCGTGTCATGATGGCAGCTTTTTCACGTCCCTGGTCACGGGGAAAGTGCTTGGCCCAGCGTACGAAGTTTAATTCCAGGCCATCCACGTCATACTCTTCCACGACCTCTTTCATGATCGCCAGGCGATGTGCGCGGACCTCAGGGTAGGAGTAGTCCAGGGCCGTCTCGTTCGTGCGTTGGTCCGGCTGCTTGATGACAAACTCCGGATGGTTGACGGCAAAGAGTGGGCAGAGGGCTGATTCACGGCTGATTTCCCGGTGATGCGTATCACTCATCCGGATCGCCGCCAGCACTTCCTTACCCCGTCGGTGCATGTGCTTGGTGACCACTTCCAGGGCATCGGTCCCCTCGCTGCGGAGTCCTCGAATGCCCGCTGCCAATCGGCCACGGTAATCCGGTCCAAAACGATCGCCATAGGTTTCACCCACCTTTGTGTCGTAGGTGCAGATGTCAGGAGTCGTGGTCAGGAAAACAAACGTCGAGAACTGCACGGCGGCAATCTCCCGGTCGAGCCATTGCTGCACGAACTTCGTGGCTCCTTCCGCAGGTGTTTCCATCAGTACCTGGGCATCGTCATTAAAAACGGTGCGTGCCGCTCGCTGCGCCGCGGCCTGGCCAGCAAGTCCCAGCAGTCCGGTCAACAGGACCAGGAAGTGGGTAGTGCGTATGAACATGTTCAGGTCTCGCTTGGGGGAGGATCTTCTTGATTAAATCCGGAACAATTGGCGATTGGCTGGGGAGGATATTTCAGAAATCGTGGATCATTGAAGGATAACTGGCAGAGCAGGAACCGGGAGCCGGTTCCGGAGACAATTTCTTTCACGTGGCTGCAGCGTGTACAGAGACTTGAGCCCATCGCTTGGTTTATTCTCCACGTGACCAGATACGAGTTTCACCATCCTCATCAACCGCGACCTGGATCACGTTCGGTCGACAACAAACGGGGCAATCTTCCACGTACTCCTGGTGCTTGCCGGCAGACAGGTCAAGAGGCACGATAATTTCTTCTCCGCAGCTGTCGCAAATGTAACAGGATTCGTGTTGCACGTTGGATGTCCTTCCATTCATTTCCAGTAAACTTAATCGCTCAGCCAATTGCGTTCCACACCCCATTGTGTGAAGATGGAATTCCACTTGAAAAAGACTCGTTGCCACGTTCTCCTCGTACAGAAAGCCGGCGATCAATGCGAACTGTGATAACCCTCTTGGCACTCTTTTTTGTCCCTGGAATAAATTTCGTCGAGGGAGCCGAACAGCCAAATATTATCGTGATTATGGCAGATGACCTGGGCTACGGCGACGTGGGTTGCAATGGGGCAACCCAGTTGCAGACTCCCCACATCGATCGCCTGGCAGCCCGGGGCCTGCGTTTTACGCAAGGCTATTGCTCGGCCTCGACCTGTACCCCGACGCGTTTCTCGTTCCTGACCGGTAAGTACGCTTTCCGCCAGGCGGGTGCGGGTATTGCTCCACCGAACGCTACCTCCCTGATCAAGCCCGGTACGGAGACAATTGCCTCGCTGCTGAAGAAATCCGGTTACGCCACCGCTGTCATTGGCAAGTGGCACCTGGGCCTGGGTGCCAAGCCGGCGCCCAACTGGAACGGAGATCTCAAGCCGGGCCCGCTGGAACTGGGGTTTGACTATTGCTTCCTGTTGCCCACGACCAATGATCGCGTGCCGAGCGTCTACGTGGAGAACCACCGGGTGCGCAACCTTGATCCGAAAGATCCACTCTGGGTCGGAAGACAGAAACCGACCCCGGATCATCCGACCGGAAGGGATCCGGAGGTGCGTGCCAAGCTGAAAATGAACTGGAGCCATGGTCACAATCACACCGTCCAC
>JAYGDH010000349.1:0-5780 GCA_046583055.1 Pirellulaceae bacterium
GCTGGGCCGTGAGCATGAACCATTGCTGCTGGGTGACGTGAATCGTCAACGGTTAGCTATCCCCGCGATTGACCCGCGGCCGGCACTACCGTTGCAGCGTATGAGTGCTCGGATGCGTCTCAAGGAAGCTTATGATCAGCAGTTGAAGACGATGGAACAGTTTCGTAGGGTGGCGGATACCACGGAACAATTTCGACAGGCGCTAGCAGTACTCGCCTCGGAGCGTGTGCGGAACGCATTTAATCTCGGCCTCGAGAAGCCCGCGACGCGGGACCAATATGGACGCCATCGCCCGGGCCAGGCCTGTTTGCTTGCCAGAAGATTGGTGGAGGCGGGTGTGCCATTCACCACGGTCATTTGGAATCATTCCAACCGGGGCCAGGATCTGGCACCCACGGTTACCGAGGAATACGGTTGGGATACACACAATGATATTTTTGATGCCCTCAAGGTACACCTCTGCCCGCGATTCGATGCGACAATGGTAACGTTGCTAAACGATCTCGATCAACGCGGATTGCTGGAGACGACGCTGGTGGTTTGCATGGGCGAATTCGGACGAGCGCCGTTGGTTGCTCCAGAACCCAATTTTGCAGGTAACGCTCCAGGAAGAAAACACTGGGCGTCAGCTTATTCAATCTTGATGGCCGGGGCGGGGGTACATCGCGGTGCGGTGCTTGGGAAAACCGATCGATTGGGAGGCGATGTTGTTTCAGCACGCTATGGACCATGGGATGTTGCCGCGACCATGTTTTCAGCCCTCGGCATCAATCCGCACGGCGAATATCGCGATGCGCTCGATAGACCGTATCCTGTTTCCGTCGGTCGCCCCATGACAGCGATCTACTCCTGACAGGCACTAACACTGGTAGCTGATCGGATCGTCGATGCCGTTTTCGTCGAAACCCTTGCGGCGAAGCAGGCAGGCGTCACACTGCCCGCAGGCGACTCCCTGGTGGTCGGGATCGTAGCAACTGGTTGTGAGCGAATAATCCACGCCCAGTTCCAAACCGGCGGCAATAATCTGAGCCTTGGTCATATCGATTAAAGGCGCATGGATCCGAGTGTGCAACCCGTCTTGCGTGGCACTCTTGGTGGCCAGGTTAGCGAGTGCCTCGAAGGCAGCCAGGTATTCCGGTCGGCAGTCGGGGTAACCACTGTAGTCCAGGGCGTTGACGCCAATAAAAATGTCAGCGGCCTCCAGTTCTTCTGCCCAACCAAGTGCAAAGGACAGGAAGACCGTGTTGCGAGCGGGTACATAGGTCACCGGGATGGTGTTAGCGATTTCGTCAGAGTTGTTATGTTTTGGAACGGGGATATCGCTGGTCAGCGCGGAGGCGACAAGATCACCAAGATTAATGTCCAGGGTCACGTGGGCAGATACCCGCATGGTGCGAGCGATTTCCGCTGCCGCGGAAAGTTCATGGGCATGCCGTTGCCCGTAGCGGAAACTGATGGCGTGTACGTCGTATCCCTGCTGCTGGGCAATCGCCAACGTGGTGCAGGAATCGAGTCCTCCACCGAGAAGCAAGACGGCCTTGCGAGTTGTATTCATAGCGTCTTTCCGAATCCTAAAGCGGGCAAAGGCCGCGATGTACGTTTGCGGACATCCTAAAAGTGGGGCTATCTGCTGTCAACGGACTGTCGCGGCTGTCTCGGGGTCTGTTTCTACAGCAAAATCAACAGAGAGCGGAAGGTCGAATTGACGGCTCAATTAGGAATCCGTTAAACTCAGGCCCATGCGGAGCATGCCAGGGGGACTGGGATGGGACCGCGGAAAACCTGCAATCCCGTGCTGGGTTGCCAAGAACGCGGGGAAAGTTTTCATGTTACCTGACCTGATCCTCTTCGGCGGTATGCTCGTGCCGATTCTTATCGTACTGGGTGTGCTGGCTTTCTTTATTTTTATCATCGCAGTCATGATGATCAATATTTACAATCGCCTGGTTATGCTGCGAAACCGCTTCAAGAATGGGTTTTCACAAATAGAGGTTCAGCTCAAACGACGCTACGATCTGATCCCGAACCTGGTTGAAGTTGCCAAGGGTTACATGGGGCACGAACGCGATACGCTCGAGGCCGTTATCCTGGCTCGCAATTCGGCCCACGGAGCCTTAGAGACCGCCGCACAGGACCCGTCTAATCCTCAGGCCATCCAGGGATTAGCGGGAGCTGAAAAGCAACTTTCGGGTACGCTCGGTCGCCTCTTTGCCCTGTCCGAATCGTATCCGGACCTGAAGGCCAGCGCCAACATGATGAGCCTGCAGGAAGAGTTGACTTCTACAGAGAACAAGGTCGCGTTCTCGCGCCAGGCATACAATGATGGAGTGATGGCGTACAACACGTATCGCCAGACCTTCCCGCCGATCATTTTCGCCAGCATGTTTGGGCATCCCGCGGATGCACCGTTGCTGGATTTCGATTCCGATGCAATTGCCGAGGCACCGAAGGTTAGTTTTTAGGACAGATCGTCCTGTAGTTTCTGGAATGTGTTCGGGCACAGGCCCAGGGACACCGTCCCGGGGTCGAGAGAGCTATTGTGAACGGTGCCGGACTGTCCGGCACTGGCGAACGTAATAAGGGCCTTTGCCGTGGCGATGGATTTTTTTGAACACCAGGACAGTGCCCGGCGCAAAACGAACTGGCTGGTCTATGCGTATCTACTCACCGTTTTGATTATCGTTGTGTCGGTTGACATCGTGGCATTCCTGGCGCTTTCAGCCGGATCGCGGCCGCGCGGTCTATCTGCCGAGGAGTGGTACGTTGGAGGACTGGTCGCGGTTACGGCCATCGTCTTGTTTATCGTCTGGCTGGGCCAGTTTTTAAAGAAACGTGAGTTGCGAATGGCGGGACCCGCCATCGCAGAATTGCTGGGCGGCCGCCAGGTGTTTGCGGGTTCGCGCGACCCGGTGGATCGCCTGGTTTGGAACGTTGTGGAAGAGATGGCCCTGGCGTCCGGAATGCCCGTGCCGGAGATTTACCTGCTTGATGATGAGCAGGGAATTAACGCCTTTGCCGCTGGAACCAGCCTGGACGATGCGGTCATTGGGATCACGCATGGCTGTGCGACGCGCCTTTCGAGAGACGAATTACAGGGAGTCGTGGCACATGAATTTAGCCACATCGTTAGCGGAGACATGCGATTAAACGTCAAGCTGGTAGCGACGCTGGCTGGCATCACCCTGTTGTCGCACGTTGGCTACATTATCCTCTACGGCAGCACAGTAGGTTCGGGTCGGCGAAGTTCGTCGAGTAGCAAAGAGGGTGGTGGTGGCGGTCAGATCGTTCTCATAGGACTGGCCATGTACGTGCTGGGGGCCCTCGGTGCTTTTGCCGCTGCCATCATCCAGTCAGCAATTAGTAAACAGCGGGAGTTTTTTGCTGATGCTTCCGCCGTGCAATTCACGCGTAATCCTGGTGGAATTGGCGGTGCCTTGCGGGCCATCGGAGGATTCTCGGGCGGTTCCCGCCTGGAGACTTCTCGGGCTGGCGAAGTTCGACACATGTTTTTTGGCCAGGGTATTAAGACGATGTTTTCCACGCACCCACCACTCGACGAAAGAATCAAGCGGATCGATGGTGGTGCGGGGCTGGAAACGGTCGCCGAGAGGTCGGCAGAAGCGAATGTTGGGGGTGCGGTCGCTGGGGTGGCAGGATTCGCCGGCGCGTCGGAAACGACTCGTCCGGTTGCTGCGGTTGCAGCAACGGCAGCAGTGGCCGCAGGTGCGACGGTTTCGTTGAAGAAGATGATCGGAAAACCGACCGCGGCCCATGTCAATTACGCGCAGCAACTGATCAAGGAAATCCCTGGCGAGATTCGCAGTGCGGTCGGCGAGGCCTTCGCCGCCCGTGGGGTGGTGCTGTGCCTGTTGCTGGACAAGGATGAGATGGTACGTGACATTCAGCTGAAATCAATCGCCAACGCGGGTGATGCAGGCCTGTTGTCCTGTGTCCAAAAACTCTGGCCGCAGTTCGCACAGCTCGAGGAACGGATGCGTGTACCGCTGTTAGATATGGCCAAGGGAAGCCTCAAGGGGATGACACGCGATCAATACAAGACCTTTAAGGTTGTCTTCGAACAAGTGGTGCAGGCCGACGATCGCCTCAGCCTTTTCGAATGGATGGTGACCAAGTCACTGGTCAGCCACCTCGATGCTAACTTTTTCGGATCCCGGAAAAAGAAGAGTTCCGGAACTCTTGGCTCTTTCTCGGAGGCGTTGAACCTGGTGTTGTCTGCGCTGGCGCATGCCGGTGGAGGGGGTGAGACAGTGGCCAAGCAAAGTTATGCAACTGCCGTTGATAGCCTCGGTTTGCCGCTGGAGCCGCTGCGGGCCCGCCGGGAATGTCGGGTATCCGATTTGGACCAGGCCATGAACCGATTAAGCACCCTGCGGTCTTCCGACATGGAAAAATTCCTGGGTGCCTGCGTCGTCGGGATAGCGTCGGATAGAAAGGTCTCACAGCTGGAGGCGGAATTGCTGCGTGTCCTTTCCGAAACCCTGGGGTGCCCCGTGCCACCGTTGCTGCCGGGACAGCAGTTCTCCACGTGATGTGGCCAGCTAAAGGTTGCAGCGCAGTTGTAAAAAGGCAGGAAAACCATGGAATGCCTGCTATTAGCGGATGCCGTGAATGATGTTGGCATGTGGGCGATTGCCGTCGTGATGTTGCTGCTGGGCCTGGGTCTGCTGGCAGCCGGTTATTTCTGCTTGAAGCGGAAACGCCTGATGCAGAACGTGCCGACGTCCAAGGTCAAGGGAGTGTTTATCGGGCTCAATGAACTCAAGGGAATGAGCCGCTCCTCGGCGCCGCTGATTTCGTTTCTCACTGACAAACGCTGTATCTGGTATTCCTATGACGTCGAGGAAGAATGGGAAACCATTGAATACACGACCGATGAAGATGGCAATAGCGACACGGAAGTTCGATCGGGATGGAAGACTATTGATCGTGGCGAGGAGCGCCTGGTCTTCGACGTTGAGGATGAAACGGGCCGCATCCAGGTGATTCCGGAACACGCGGAGTTTATCGGTGATCGCGTACTCAATCGGACAGTTGGCCAAAGTAACATTCTTTACTACGCCAAGGGTCCGAGCATGGCCATCATGGATAGCACGGGAAGACGTCGTTTCTCGGAGCATCTGGTCGCTGTTGACGACGACGTCTACGTGTTGGGGTCGGCGCGGGTTCGGGAGGATATCGCCGAACCCGAGATTGCCTATGACAAAGTCGATAAGAACTTCCTGATATCGTCCAAAAGTGAAGAAGCGCTCACCAGACGTTATGGATGCCTGTCTTTTGTTTCACTCATTTCTGGTGCGCTGGTGATCACCTTGTTCCCTGGAATGTTGGCGGTGGCTATCGCCGGTAGCGAGGGAGAACCGAACTTTAACGTTCTCATGCTACCGCTGGCATTTGGGCTGTACTGGTTTACTGTTTTTGGCCTCTACCTGACGCTGATCTACAACGGACTGGTTTCCGTGATGCAACGCGTGCATCGTGCCTGGAGCTTGATCGAGGTCCAGTTACAGCGACGATTCGACCTGGTGCCGCGGTTGGTTGAGGTGACAAAAGGATATTCGAAACACGAGGTGGATACTCAGGAATCGGTCGCCGTTATCCGGGCCACTCAGTCCACCGGTGCCACGGATATTCCCGCGGGTGATGAGGTCGCCCGACAGGCCGCAGCAACCAACAGCCAGACTGCGCAACTGGGCGGCCTGATGGCACTGGCCGAGGATTACCCGGATCTGAAGGCCAGCCAGGTATTCCAGAAGCTAAGC
>JAYGDH010000397.1:0-10778 GCA_046583055.1 Pirellulaceae bacterium
ATTTTCCCCGTTCATGACCTGCATGCCACGATGTTGCACCTGCTGGGGGTTGATCACAAGAAACTGAACTACCGTTTCCAGGGACGCGATTTCCGACTGACGGATGTGCACGGCAACATCGTGAAAAAAATCCTCGCCTGATCGAAATGGTTTAGACGTCGAAATGGTTTAGACGTCATAGTACATGCAGAACTCGTGGGGATGCGGCCGCAGTCGGATGGCATCCACTTCATTCTCCTGCTTGTACGTGATCCAGTTCTGCAGAACGTCCGTGGTAAACACGTCGCCTCGCAGGAGGAATTCATGGTCCGCCTCAAGGGCCTCCAGTGCTTCACCGAGCGACGCCGGCGTGGTCGCCACTGCCACGGCTTCTTCCGGTGGCAGGTCATAGATATCCTTGTCCAGTGGATCGCCAGGATTGATCTTGTTCTGGATCCCATCGATCGCCGCCATTAACAGGGCCGAGAAGGCCAGGTACGGGTTGCAACTGGGATCCGGACAACGAAATTCCACCCGCTTGGCTTTCGGGCTGGAGCTGTACATCGGGATTCGGCAGGCAGCAGAACGGTTACGCTGGGAATAAGCCAGGTTAACCGGCGCTTCGTATCCAGGAACCAGTCGCTTGTAACTGTTGGTCGTCGGATTGGTGAATGCCAGGACTGCCGCTGCATGTCGCAGGATACCTCCAATGGCGTGCAGTGCCATTTCACTTAGCCCCGCGTACCCACTGCCGGCAAACAACGGCTCACCATCTTTCCAGAGCGAAAGATGGGTGTGCATACCGGAACCATTGTCCGAAAAAATCGGCTTGGGCATGAAGGTCACTGTTTTCTGGTGACGGTAAGCGACATTCTTGATGATGTATTTGTAGATCATCATCTGGTCAGCCATCAGGATCATTTCCTGGTACTTCAGGTCGATTTCCGACTGTCCAGCGGTCCCCACCTCATGATGCTGGCATTCCACTGTCAGTCCACAATCGATCAGGGTCTGCATCATCTCGTTCCGAATATCCATCATCTGGTCAACCGGCGGTACGGGGAAGTAACCCTGCTTGTGACGCACCTTGTTCCCCAGGTTGGGATTCTCCTGCCGACCACGGTTCCATTCACCTTCCACGCTGTCCACGTGGTAATAGCCCTCGTGGGCATTTTGATCGTAACGAACGTCATCAAAGATAAAGAACTCTGCTTCCGGGCCGAAATAGGCCGTGTCCGCGATACCTGAACTTTTCAGGTAGTTGACGGCCTTGCGTGCGACATTACGAGGATCTCGGCTGTAATCTTCTCCGGTAATGGGATCCTGGATATTACAGATAACGTTAACCGTCGGCAGCACTGCGAAAGGATCCAGGAACGTTGTTTCCGCCTGTGGGATAATGAGCATGTCACTTTCGTTGATGGCCTGCCAGCCACGAATACTGGAACCATCAAATCCCAGCCCACTCTCAAACAGGTCTTCGGTCAATTCCGCCAACGGAATCGTCGTGTGCTGCCAAGCACCAAGAAAATCAACAAAGCGAAGGTCCACCGCGCGAACATCTTTTTCGCGACAGAATGCTAAAACTTCTTTCGGAGTCACTCCCGACCACCTTTCCAAAACAAAACTGCCTGATCTCCATTTCCCAGCATCAAGGGAACGCAAACACCATACCAAGATACACTAGAAAACACTCGTTACAGGTCTTAATCTCCCTGATTCAAACAGCTTAGCCCGGTTTTCGTCAGCTTCCTGAACCGGCTGTGATTAAGAAATTGCTCGTTTGCCGGGCAGAGAACGTCTAGATAACAGGCAACGGCAGTTCTACATGATCGCCCCTGCAGATCGTAAACCACTGCCCGCTCAGCTTAGCGAGCTATCGGAAACTTGCCCAGGAACCCCAGTCCCGTTAACGCGGCTGGACTACCGGACGAACTTCTTTTTGCAACAGCTGCACCGCGGTATCCAGCGTGGGATCGGCAGGCACCTGGCGGGGCCCAGTAACCGTTAACTGGGGCTTGGCAACCCGTTGCACCACGACATCCGGAGTCACACCTCGGTTACTAATGGGCTGCCCACTGGGCGAAAAGAATTTTGCGGTGGTAAGGCGAACGCCAAGGCTACTGGCAGTCAACGGAAAAATACCCTGCACACTCCCTTTTCCGTAGCTACGTTCGCCAACCACAAGTGCCCGTCGATGGTCGTGAATCGCACCCGCGAATATCTCGCTGGCACTGGCCGAATCTCGATCGATCAGGACGATCAGCGGGGTCTTCCAGGTTCCCAGGTCATGGGCCTGGTAATCAACATCTTCCTGGGCACTACGGCCACGTGTCGAAACGATAAGTCCCTGGCTCAGGAACTTGTCAGCCAGGTCAATCGACGCATTCAGTAAACCACCAGGATTTCCACGCAGGTCAAGGATCAACCCTCGCATGCCGCTGCGGTGGAGTTGCCAGAGTGCCGCATCCACGGAACGCTCGGTATTTTTCTGGAAGTTCGTAATTTTCAGGTAGGCAATCCCGTCCTCTGGGACCAGTATCTTGACTCCTTCCACACTGGGAACATCGATGCGGCGGCGGTGCAGGCCAAAGTGGTTTATTTTTCCATCACCACGAACGACGGCCACCCGTACCTGGCTGCCTTCCGGCCCACGGAGCATATCTGCCGCAACTTCAGGGGTTAAATCGAGTACCGCTTTTCCCTCGACGTTAACGATACGATCCCCGCTGGTTAAGCCCGCCAACGCGGCCGGTCCACCCTCGATGACCTTCAGGATCTGCAGTGCATTCGGCTGACATTTCAATTCAATTCCCAGGCCAACGAAGTTTCCTTCGATCTGTGAAAGGACATCTGACAACTGACTGGCCGTCAGGAAGCTGGAGTAAAGATCAAGGTCGACCAGTGCCCCACAGGTGTATTCCAGGATACAGGCTTCCGGTCGCAACCCGATTTCACG
Source organism: Pirellulaceae bacterium (assembly GCA_046583055.1). Lineage (GTDB taxonomy): Bacteria > Planctomycetota > Planctomycetia > Pirellulales > Pirellulaceae > JAZADA01. Next base: position 2,939 of record JAYGDH010000397.1, read on the forward strand.
CTGGGCCAGTCGAGCGATTTCCAGGACAAACTGTTGCGCCTGGTAACGCGTGGTCAGCTGGCGATCAGCCAGCCGTTGCCGGATTTGCTGTCGCAGGGCCAGGCGTCGACCCGCCGGTAATTTCTGTAAATGGAACTGAACAAAGGCAGGTTCGTTGAGGGCAATCAGGAAACCTTCTGTTCCCTGTTTGACAAGCTGTCGCCAGTTGGGAGATGCAACGTAATAAGTTTGGATCTTGGACAGGACTTCCGCGTAAATTTCACGCGACTTTTGCTCGTCACAACGCTGAAAACTGTTCTTGAAACTGGCATCCGAGTAGCGACGAGCGATATCGCAGTGCATCTGGCTCACGTGAAAACGCTGCTGCAAGTCCTGGTGACCAGGAAAGGACTTCACGGCCTTTTCGTAATGCGACAGGGCATCACCCCAGCGCCGTGAGTTTTCCAGGAGCTGTCCCCTTTGCAGCACCGATTCCAGTTCGGCAGACAGCGGCAATGCGGCAGCCGGAATCAGCAGTCGCGGTGGTTCCTTCGCAGAAAGAAAGAACCTGCAGAAGAAGGTCCCCAGCACCAGCATAACCAGGCATCTGGGAAGTAGCTTCGAGCGTAAATCAATCCGTGTTTGCATAAGACCCAATCCAAGTTGACCACAACTATCACAGGACAGTTGTCAAAGGCACTCCAGTCCGTTAAACGATTCGGAACGACATTTCTCCACATCCATGTCGCAGCCCCAATCCTGACCGGGTGCGGGAAGAAAGATCGGAACTTCGACCAGCCACTGTTTGGACTATCGAATCAGAATTGCCTGTAAACAAAGGACTTGGAATCGCTCAGCGAGGAACGATCCGACTGACCATTACAGACAGAACCAACCAGTTCCGATTACACGGAATTCTCGACCTGATGCAACTTGGTCCAGTTGCGACGATTGCACGTCTTGCAGCAGTAGTCCATCGTGGACTCAGGTCGACCGGGAGATCACAAGTTCATCCTATGCTGCCCCTACAAACAAGTCAAATTGGTCGCCAATCTCGGGTTTTGAAGCGATCGACATGTTGATATCAGCGTCGCTGAGCGTTAACATCTGGTAATCTCATAAATTTCTCTGCTCCCGAGGTTCCGTGATGAAAGTAACCATCGAGTCCAAGGATCCCAGCGCTATTTGCGTACAGGTCACTGGAAAGATAACGCAGCATAATATATCCCCATTCCGAGAGCCTTTGAGTGACTTGCTGGGACCCGATGTGTACCAGGGTCGCGTCTTACTCGACATGAGTGAAGTGGAAGTACTGGACTCCAGTGGCGTGAGTTGGCTGTTGTCATGCCATAAGAAATTTCGTACCTCGAAAGGCAACCTGCTCCTACACTCGCTCGCGCCAAGTGTCTCGAATGTACTGAAAGTTTTGAACCTCGACACGATCCTGGCAATTTCCGATTCCAAGGAAGCGGCTCTCGACAAGTAGTTCGGCAACGGCGAACTGTGCATTGATGCGTCAAAAATCCATCAGGACGCCCGTTTTAATCAACAGGATTCTGAGAACGCTGCCTCGTCACACAGACCAATCTCCTCGTATCAGGAACTAACTCATGACAAGCTCTGCCCAAACGCCCCTGGACCCGGTGGAACTAACTGCCCTGGAAGTTGACAAGGCCGTGGATGTCGTTGTTCGACACGCTGCTGACATGAAAGCCAGTGACCTCTTTGTCCTGACCGACGAAGACAGCGTCAGGATCGCGGCCCGGCGACTGGGAATCGTCGAAACCCTGGTCACGGTTTCCCGTGATTTCGGAAAACATGTCATTATCCATTTCAAGGCCATGGCCGGCATGGATATCTCTGAACATCGCCGTCCTTCGGATGGGCGCCGTATCGATGTTTTTGACGGTCGCAAAATGGACCTCCGCATTAACTGCATTGCTACCCTGTACGGCGAAGACATTGCCATCCGCATGTGGGATCATGACGAAGGTCTCAGGGGACTGGATGAACTGGGAATCTCGTCCAAGGACTTGAAAAAACTAAGCAACATGTTGCAATGTCCCAGCGGCTTGATTCTCGTCACCGGCCCCACCGGTACCGGGAAAACCACCACCCTCTATGCCTCCCTGGAAACGCTCAACGATGGAACCCGTAAGATCAACACGCTGGAAGATCCCATCGAGTACGCGATTGCCGGGATTCGCCAGTCCCAGGTCTTTCCCAAGATCGGGCTCGGCTTTTCGGACCTGCTGCGCAGTATCCTGCGACAGGCACCCGATGTGATCATGGTGGGTGAAATCCGTGATGAAGATACGGCCCACACGGCCGTGCGGGCTGCCAACAGTGGCCATCTGGTCCTGGCAACCCTGCATTCCCCGGTGGCAGCCAGTGCCGTACAAAGCATGTTAGCCCTGGGATCCAGTCCATTTTTCCTGTCCAGTTGCCTGCTGGGTGTCATCGCCCAGCGACTGGTCCGAACTCTCTGTCCGCAGTGCCGGGTCAGCTACGATATCAGCGAATCACCGCAGACCTTTGAAGAGATTCGATCGCTGCTCGAAGAAGGAGAAGGAAATGCGATTTACGGTCCCAGTGGGTGCCCGGAATGTTTCCAGCAGGGATACTCGGGACGCACCGGTCTGTTTGAAGTCATGACCATGAACCAGGAAATTCGCCGCCTCGTGGCTGCCTCACGACCTGCCTCTGAAATCCAACAGGCAGCGGTAAAAGCCGGCATGACCGAGTTCCATCGCAGTGCCCTGCTCAAGGTAGCCAAGGGAGTGACCAGTACCGAGGAAATACTTCGCGATGTACCCCTGGAACACCTGGGACTCGAGGACTAACCCGTCACGGGCTCTCGATCTGCACGGGCTCACCCCGACGCACCGAATCCGTTTGCGCCTGGCAAATCGTGACCGCATCCCGGGCCAGGCGACCACTTAACAGCGGTGACGCATTTCCGGTCTCCACTGACTGCACGACCTCGGAGATTTCTGCCGAGAAGCTCTTGACCGGATCCCAGTCCCCCACGTCAGGCCGAATGACCTGCCCCTCTTCCCCTGGCACCAGAACCTTCAACTGGTTAGTTTCCGGTTCATCCAGGTACCCGGCAAATTGGAATTGAACCGTGGCTTGCTCGAAATGAACCTCGAATCCGTGCATGAAAGGCCGTCCCTGCTGGTTCAAAACCCCGCTCGTTGCACTGACGACCAGCGAAGGATCCTCAAACTTAAAAAAAGTATTGCAGTATTCCACCGTTTCACCACGCAACCGCCCCTGGGAAATTACCCCGGTTGGCATGCCGAACAGCAAGCGAATCAAATGCGCATCGTGAACATGCAGGTCGATCAAGGGACCACCCACTTTAGCCACGTCATAGAAGTCCTTGAGCCACAACGGGTCTGAAATAACTCGCTCAAAACGACCTCCCAGCAACTTGCCATACGTCTCGTCCTGGACCGCCCGGTATAGGAATTCAAACTCCGGCATGAATGGTAAAACGTGTCCGACCAGTAACTGGAGCCCCGCCGCTTCCGCAGCTGCCACCAGGATGCCACAATCCTCGGCATTCACGGCCAATGGTTTTTCGCAAAACACATGCTTGCCAGCCTTCAACGCAGCCAGGCAAACCGACTTGTGCAAGTGAGGAGGCAGACAAACATCTATCACGTCCAGTTCCGGATCAGCGAGCATGGCCTCGATTTCCTGGTACTTGCCCATTGCTGACGTATCAACCTGTTCTCCCGGAGGCCCAAAATTTCCCTGGATGGACGTCCAGTCACCGTCAAGCTTGGCCTGGTTCCGCGTGCACAGGGCCGTGACCTGGATATCATCCCGCTGGCGGTAAGCCAGGTAATGCATCCAGCCCATGAAACCAACTCCAGCAATTCCCACTTTCAACATGTTTCGCTCTCCACGTGCACTCGATTACCGATCCACGGTGACGACGCCAATTCCCCCCTAGGCATCTCCCGGGCTGTTTACCAATTCCACAAACTGTTCGTACGCTCTATCCCAGGGATCCGCCTGCCGAGGTTCATAGGTCTCCACCTGGAAACTGTTGCGAATCAACTCCCGACCATCCTGGACCGAGGTAACCGCCCCCTGGGCGACCATCTGCACAATGACATTACCAATCGCCGTCGCTTCAATCGGTCCGGCCACCACCTGCCGATTACAGGCATCTGCGGTCATCTGACACAACAGGCGATTCTGTGTTCCTCCGCCAACGATATGAATTGTTTCCACCGTGGCGCCGGTTAACTGCTCTAGGTCGTTAAGTACCATCCGGTAACGCAAGGCCAGGCTCTCCAACGCACAACGGATAATCGCACCATGGGTGCCGGGAGCCGGCTGGGACGTTGTTTGGCATAATTCGATAATCGCCTGGGGCATGTCCCGTGGTGCAACCAACGATGCATCATCCGGGTTGATCAGGGATACCAGCGGCTCGCTGGCTTCTGCCTGGCGCACCAGGTCAGGCCAACCATACTCGCGGCCTTCATGGTTCCAGATCCGTCGACACTCCTGGATCAGCCACAGGCCGGCAATATTCTTCAGAAGGCGAATCGAGTCCCCCACGCCACCCTCGTTGGAAAAATTCCTGGCCAGGCAATCCTGGTTAACAATCGGAGCGGGAATCTCCATGCCCATCAAGGACCACGTCCCACTGCTGATGTAACACCACGTTGGCTGGGCCTGGAGCAAGGCAGCGGCAGGGACAGCCACCACCGCGCTGGCCGTGTCATGCGTTCCCGGCAAAACCACTTCGATCCCCTGCAAACCGGTTAATTCCTGCACCGACTTGCGGAAACCTCCCAGTCGCGTTCCCGGTGCGGCAACCGGACCAAGTAAATGGCCAGGCAAGTCCAACTGTGACAACAGATCCGTCGCCCAATCCTTTTTCTGGGGATCAAAAAACTGGCTCGTCGTCGCGTTCGTGAATTCATTTACCTTTTCACCCGTCATCAACCAGTGAAACAAGTCCGGAATCATCAGCAGCCGTTCTGCCGCTGCCAGTACTGCAGAATCAGCCTGCTGCAGAGCCAATAGCTGGTAGAGCGAATTGAATTGCATGAACTGCAATCCCGTCTGTTCAAAAATCTGCTCCCGTGAGATCACCTCGAAAGCCCGCTCCATCACGCCGTCTGTGTGCGGGTCCCGGTAATGACGTGGGTTGGCCAGTAATTCGTCGCCCGCTCCCAGCAAACCAAAATCCACCCCCCAGGTATCCACTCCAACACTCACGACCTGGTCACTGAATTGCCCCGCCGCTTTGCGCAGGCCAGTCAGCATCTCCTGCCAGAGACCGAGCAAATCCCAGTAAAAACGTTCGCCCGCCCAGATCCCGCCATTGGCAAAGCGATGCACCTCCTCCAATTGCAACCGGGCTCCGTCAAAACGGCCAGCCACCAACCGACCTCCGGAGGCTCCTACATCCAACGCCAGGTAGTCCTGTTCTGCAGTCATGTTCCCTCGTCACCCCAGCTGAAATTTCCCCGATACGCTTCGTCACAGCACACCCTGGCCACGCCCAGATCGCTAAAGATTTTACCTGAAAAACGCCGATTAAACAGTCGTGCCACCTATTGTTCACTTAGTTGATCAACATTATCATTATTTAGAACCGCCTGCAGCCCCGGACGCTCCAGCCAAGCTCCTGTTTTTCGAAAAGAACCTCCGGTCCATGGACAGCCCCTCCGCCACCTCCAAAAACGTCCATCAAGAGCCTCCGGGGACAGGCCTGGCTGGTGAATCACCTCCGTTTGCGCCCCTGGAACCCACACCCGCATTACTGGCAGAACTGGCCGAACAGAGTGATCGCCTGGAAACCGCAACTCCTCCACAAATCCTTAGCTGGGCCAGTGAACGATTCGCCCCCTATTTCAGCATGGCAACCGCCTTTGGCCCCGAGGGAATGACCATCATCCATATGCTGGCGGAAGTAGCACCCCAGACCCCTATCTTCAACCTTGAAACGGGTTACCAGTTTCCAGAAACCCTGGAGTTACGGGACCGGGTAAAAACACGCTATGGCATTGAGGTTGAATTCCTACACCCCGAACTCACGGTCATTGAGTACGAGGCCCTCCACGGTGGACCGGTTTACGAGTCAAACCCACAGCAATGCTGCTCCGACCGCAAGTTAACCCAACTCAAGAAAGCGGCGGGTAGTTTGCATGCCTGGGCCAGTGCAATTCGTCGCGACCAGAGTCCTGACCGCGCAAGGGCTCCTATTGTTGGCTGGGACAAGAAATTCTCGCTGGTCAAGATTAGCCCCCTGGCCAACTCAACGAAACAAGAAATCTGGAAAATGATCACCGACCATGACATTCCCTACAACGCCCTGCACGATCGAGGCTATCCCAGCGTCGGTTGCTGGCCCTGCACGCGGGCCATTACGTTGGGAGAAGACGAACGTGCGGGCCGCTGGAGCGGCACCAACAAAGTGGAATGCGGGCTGCATTCGATCGATGACGAGCCACACACCTGACCCCCTGTCCTTCGTAACGAGCAACCATCCATCGTGAATATCTCCGCGAAAACAGAGTATGCCTGCATCGCAATGCTGGAATTAGCCTCCCAGTATGGAGGTCATAAGCCGGTACGTATCCGAACCATTGCACAGCGTCACGGGATTCCCGCAAGATTCCTGGTACAGATCCTGCTCCAGTTGAAAGCCGCCGGACTGGTTCAAAGTACTCGCGGCGCAGCTGGCGGCTACCAACTCGCCCGCGATCCTGCACAGGTGACATTGCGGGATGTCACGCAGATTCTCGACGGACAACCCGACACCATCACCAGTAACGCTGAAAACGCCACAGCCATTTCGAACACCCTGATCGACACCTGGAACCAATTCCTCTCCCGTCAAACCGAGATGCTACAGTCCATTACGTTGGCCGAGCTCACACAGCGTGCCCAGCTCAGCAACGATCCCATGTACTACATCTAGCAGGTACTGCCAGTCCCAGCGACATCGCAGCTTCCTCTTGACCGCAACGGGAGCGCCGGTATAGTCTGATCGCTTACCTGCTAGCTTTCGCTGTCAGGCTACCGGAATCAATTTCATGGGCCCTGTCAAAACTAATTGGTCCGCCCAGAACTCGCTGATTACCCCTGTTACTAGTCTCCGCTGAACCTGACTTCACCAACTGAAGCATCCAAGATGGCTCCTGTTGTCATTGACCTGCGAAAATCAGACGACCCGCACGATGTCGTGCGGCGCGCGGTGGCCGCCATGGACGCCGGCCAACTGGTCCTTTTCCCAACCGAAACAGTCTACGGTATTGCGGCTGCCGCCTGGCATGAGGATGCGGTAGAGCGCCTGATTCAAACCAAGGGACGAGCCACCGGGCACCCGCTGACCCTGGCCATCAAGGACCCCCTGGAAGCCATGGAATATGTGCCGGACCTTTCCATCATCGCTAACCGGCTGGCCCGGCGGTGTTGGCCTGGCCCCCTGACACTGGTCCTGCCTGCTGACCACCCGGACAGCCAACTGCATCAACTGCCCGCCAGCGTCCGCCAGGCAGTAGTCCCCCAACAAACCGTTGGTTTGCGAGTGCCCAGCCATCCCCTGATCCTGGCCACCCTGCAGGCTTCGACCGGCCCCTTCGTTCTGACCAGTGCCAATCTCAGCGGCCAGCCAGCGGCCTGCACCGCTGACCAGGCCGTGGAAGACCTGGGAGAACACCTGGACCTGGTCCTGGACGATGGCCCCACGCGCTTCAGCCAGGCTTCATCCGTGGTCGAGGTTCAGGACAACCGACTCAAGATCTTACGTGAAGGACTACTGGATCCGGATACGCTCAAGCGGCTTTCCTCGCTGGTTGTCTTGATCGTCTGCACCGGCAACACC
>JAYGDH010000514.1:0-6636 GCA_046583055.1 Pirellulaceae bacterium
GTCCGTGGCTGCGCGGCGAACTGGTGGTTGGGGGAATCCTCTTTCCAGGTCGCTGAAGAAATCGGGGTAATGCTGGAGGTCGATAAAGCGAACTGCATTTTTGCCAGCACCGCGTTTGGCTGGGATTGGCAGGACCATGGCAACGTCATGGGCCGTTTGCAGTCCCAGGCTGTAAACGATTTGCTGGGATTCACCTGGAAGTCCACGGACAAAAATCTTGGTGTCATGAACCGACTCAACAGGACGTGAAAAACAGCACATGATTCTCTTCTCCGATCGCGGATGATTTGCGGGCCGCCTCGAGTGGGCAGCATCTGTCCAGGAGCCATGGGATTGAAGAAACCCTTCTTGCTGGCTGCCACCAAGAGGGGATAATGCCGTTATGGGGAGATTGTAGGCAGGTCTTATTGGCGGGACTAGGGATAAAGTTGGGCACATTGTCGGCTTTCCCGACAGGGTGTCCTGAAGCGAGTTCTCGACCGTCTAGGGACGAACTTTTTATGCTGGTAGAGCCTCGATTACTGTTGGCCAGAAGGTGGTTTCAGAGCTACAATTTATAGGTATTCACCTGTCGCGGTCATTTGCTGTTGGGACACTGTTGTGAAATGTACGATCTATCGCCTGTTGTTATTATTGTTGCTCCCCGGGTGTAGTTCGGAGTCGTTGGAGGCTGACCACCAGCTGGATGACAAACAGCGGACCTTGAATCGCCTGGTGGAGTATCACCGGGAAAGCCAGGAGGATCACCCGCATTTTGGACGGGGGCTGTTCGATCGTGCAGAGAAACAGTTGGCACGCACGCCACGCGGGGCATTCAAAGAACGGTTTGATCTAAGTGTTTCGATTGGTTATCACGGGCTGACCATCGGTGAGAATATGCGATCAGTTGAGGCCTTTGGTCAGGCACTGGAGTTACTTCAGAAACTCGATGTTTCTGAAAAAGAGGAACGTGACCTGTGGTTCGACCTCGCGGTTACCTGGCTACGTGTGGCGGAAACGGCCAATTGTATTAGGTCCGAGAATTGTGAGTGTTGTCTGTTTCCTGTGCCCTTAACGGCGATTCATGAACAGCAACAGGGTTCGCGAGAAGCGATTGTTTACCTGGACCGGTTGCTGGAAAAAGATCCGGAACACCTGACAGCCCGCTGGCTGTTGAATATTGCACATATGACACTGGGTCACTCGCTGGACGAAATAGCCGAGCCATTTCGATTGCCAGCCGGGTCCCTGGAATCCGATATTCCGTTTCCGCAGTTCACGAATGTTGCGTCCCGGGCCGGGGTCAACGAGGTTTCACTGGCGGGCGGAGCGATAGCCGACGATTTTGATAACGACCAATGGATCGACCTGGTAGTTTCCAACTGGAACAGCAACGGGCAGTTGCGGTTTTTTCATAATAACGGGGATGGCACCTTCGAGGACCGTTCGAAAGCTGCTGGTTTGCTGGGGTTCGTGGCTGGGCTCAACCTGGTCCAGGGTGACTATGACAACGATGGTGACCTGGACATTCTCGTGTTGCGTGGCGCCTGGCAGAAGCGATCGGATGCGGTGCCGAATTCGCTTTTGCAAAACGACGGGCGGGGACGGTTTACCGAGGTGCTTTACCAGGCGGGCCTGGGGGAACAGCACTTTGCCACGCAGACAGCCACCTGGTGCGATTTCGACCTCGATGGTGATCTGGATTTATTTGTCGGCAATGAGAATGCGCCCTGCCAACTCTTTCAAAATGATGGGCAGGGGCATTTCACCGACGTGGCTGCCAGGGCCGGTGTACAGGAACCTGGATGGGTGAAGGGAGTTGCCAGTGGCGACTACGACGGCGACGGTGATGCGGACTTCTATGTGTCTAATCTGGGTGGCGATAATAGGCTGTATCGCAATAACGGAAATGGCACCTTTACGGACGTGGCATCGGCGCTGGGAGTCACGGGACCCCAGGTCAGTTTTCCCACCTGGTTCTGGGATTATAACAACGATGGTGCCCTGGATATCTTTGCAGCATCTTACGAGGGTAACGTGGAGGACGTGGCAGCGGGCTATTTCTACCCGGATAGGGTTCCCACGGTATCGTTGGACCATCTTTACCAGGCCGATGGTCAAGGTGGTTTTCGCAATGTGGCACTGGAGTCAGGGCTACGGCGGCCGACCTTACCCATGGGAGCGAATTTCGGCGATTTGAACAATGATGGCTACTTGGACTTTTACCTGGGGACCGGTAACTGGGAATTCTATGGCCTGATGCCCAATCTGATGTTTCAGAATCTAGCCGGCAAAACATTCGCCGACGTGACGACTGCCGGGGGGTTTGGTCACTTGCAGAAAGGCCATGGAGTTGCCTTCCTGGACTATGACCACGACGGTGATGAGGATATTTTTTCAGAGCTGGGTGGAGCTTACCTGGGAGACGTCTTTCAGAATACGCTGTTCGAGAATCCAGGCTTTAAAAATGCCTGGGTCAAAATTCGACTGGTCGGCACGAAATCCAATCGATTCGGGATCGGGGCACGTATTCGGGTTGACGTTACAACGGAGGGCGGCAAACGCTCGATTTATCGCTGGGTAGGTAATGGCAGTAGCTTCGGCGCCAACTCGTTAAGACAGGATGTGGGTCTCGGCACGGCCGATCGTATTGATCGCCTGGAGATTTTTTGGCCTGCCAGCAAGACGACGCAGGTTTTCGAGAATGTGGCGGTGCGATGCTTGATCGAGGTTACCGAGGGCAACGATACGGTTAAGGCGATTCCGTTGCCGGCGTTGCGTCCGGGAAAGGCTGCTGCCCAGTAACGAGCCAAGATGATCCGGGTGGAAGATCGAGGCAAGTTCTACGGGAACATGGTAGAATTTACCCAGCGTCATTGGATCTTCCTTACACGTCTCTCGCGATGCATGTATCCATGAGTCGAACGAATTGGTTTCCTGTCTTGCTGCTCGTGTTGCTTCCGGCAGGAGTGCTGACGGCGCAGCAAACGGTCTCCTTTGAAAAGGAGATCGTTTCCTTGATCGCCAAGCGATGTGTGGAATGCCACAATGCTCGTGATACGAAAGGTGGTCTTGACCTGTCGAGTCGCAAGACGGCTTTCCAGGGCGGGGAATCCGGTAAGGTTCTGGAACCCGGAAACGTTTCCGCAAGTAGTTTGATCGATCGTCTCGTGGCGGGTGAGATGCCCCCCGAATCGCGCGGGCAGTCCCAGGAATTGCCAGCGGCGGAAATTGCACTCCTGACCCGTTGGGTTGCCGAGGGTGCGCAGTGGCCCGCGGATCGGCGCATTGATATTTATGAAAAGACGACGGATGTCCGGGGCGGCCTGGACTGGTGGTCGTTGCAACCGGTCAAGCGTCCCGAGGTACCCAGCGTACTTCAGGCGGATCGTGTGGCCAATCCGATCGACTCCTTTGTGCTGGCTCGCCTGGACGACGAGATGATGAAGCCGGCACCCCTGGCTGACCGGCGAACACTCGTGCGGCGTGCTTATTTCGACCTGCTGGGATTGCCGCCGACGGCGGAACAGGTCGCTGCCTTCCTGGGAGACAATAGCCCAGACGCTTACGAGAAACTGATCGACCAGTTGCTGAATTCAAAACATTACGGTGAACGATGGGCCCGGTACTGGCTTGACCTGGTGCGGTTTGCGGAAACTTGCGGTTATGAACGAGATCAACTGAAACCGAATATCTGGCGATACCGGGACTGGGTGATCGAGGCTTTTAATTCCGATATGCGCTATGATCGGTTTGTGACGGACCAGTTGGCTGGTGACGAGGTTCCCTACCGTGACCAACATTCCGTCATAGCCACGGGCATGATCCGGGCGGGCACCTGGAATGATGAGCCTAACGATCCGGCCGACTACCTGTATACACGGTTGGAGGACATGGTTCACACGACGACGTCCGCATTCATTGGGCTCACGGTTAAATGTGCACGTTGCCACGATCATAAATTCGATCCGATCCGTCAAACGGACTACTATCGGGTCGCCAGTATCTTCTGGTCCGGGTACATCGGCCAGGGTAACCTTGGAGGCCCATCGAAGGATGAACTGGGGATGGACGTTTTCGGCTGGACGGACAAGGGACGCAACTCGGAACCGATACGCCTGTTAATCAAGGGTGAACGTCAGAAACCGGGACCCATTGTATTGCCGGCTACGCTCTCGTCGATCCCGGCGCTGGAGCGAAAACTGGCGGAACCTCCAGTAGCAAGCAAGACAACTCAGCGCCGCTTGCAGTTTGCGCAGTGGATCACACGTCCGGATCATCCGCTCACGGCCCGTGTCATGGTGAATCGTCTCTGGCAACACCATTTCGGACAGGGGATTGTGCGAACTCCCAATAACTTTGGATTCAAGAGTGCCGCCCCTACCCATCCCCTGCTGCTGGACTGGCTGGCCGTAGAATTCGTGGCTGGCGACTGGAAGCTTAAGCGAATGCACAAGCTGATCATGATGTCCTCGACTTATCGCCAGTCCTCGCAGCACCCGGCGCAGCAGCAATACCAGGAGAGAGATTTTCTCAACGAGCGTTGGTGGCGTTTCAATCGTCGACGTCTCGATTCCGAGGCCTTGCGAGACGCGATGTTGACGGTTAGCGGACGCCTCAACACGAAGATGGGTGGCCCCAGTTTTTATCCCCGGATGAGCCAGGAAGCGCTGGAAGGGCTTTCCCGTAAGTCCAGTGCCTGGGGCACCTCGACCCAGGCCGAGCGGTCGCGCCGCAGTATTTACATGATGACCAAGCGGTCACGTTTGTTGCCATTAATGACCACGTTTGATTTTGCAGATACCACCCTGCCCTGCGGCCAACGCAATGTGACAACCGTTCCCACTCAGGCCCTGGCCTTGTTGAATAATCACTTCGTGCATGAACAGAGTCTCTCTATGGCAGGGCGTATCCTGCAGCAAACCGACGGCGAGTCGGCCCGGGCAGTCGAGCAGGCCTGGTTGTTGGCACTGGGTCGCCTGCCGCAGGCGGACGAAAAACAGGCGGGGATCGCTCATGTCCAGTCGCAGCTGGCGAGGTTTGAAGGGAAACGCGACAAGCTGGCGGTCACGACAGGCAAGCTTGATGACCTGGAAATCCGGGGCAAGCTCTCCCTCTGGTTGAGAGCAGATGAAGGCCTGCAGCTAGACAAGGATCAGGGCATCATGTTCTGGAAGGATCGTGCGGGTTCCACCGTGGATGGCTTGCATCCTCACGACGGTTCCCAGCTCAATCCCCTTAATCGCCCACGGTTGGTTGCCAATGCGATCCAGGGGAAGCCGGCGATTCGTTTTGATGGCAAGGACGATTTTCTGCAGCTGGCTGGTACCGTGTTGTGGTCCCAGGAATTCAGCTTGTTCGTGGTTGCCAGTGACCGTGGTACCAAGGTGGGGCATCGTGAGTTGATTTCCAACTGGCACCGGCGTGGCCGCTCTACCAATTCATGGTTCATGGGGCTCACGGGAAGAGCGGAAATACGCCTGAGTGATGGTTTTGTTCCGGCGGGTGAGGTCGTGGATCCAACGGTTCCTTTTATCCTGTCCGGGTTTAACTCCAAGACTGGAGCCCAGACCTACCAGGGACGGACGCTGCTGGCATCGGCGTCGCAGCTAAAGACCCGTGATCTTGCCGGCCCGTACGTGGTGGGAGTGCAGGGAAACTACGGAACGGAGTACTGGAACGGTGATATTGCTGAAATGATCCTCTTCGAGAGGAGCCTGTCCCGGCAAGAGCGTGAATCGGTCTGGCAATACCTGGCACACCGGTACGGTATCAAACTGGTGGCCCAGCCGGAAGATCCACGGCGCCTGGCGCTGGCCTCGTTATGCCATGTGCTGATGAATACCAACGAGTTTCTTTATATCGACTAGTCGAAAGAGAGTGCCTCGCTTATGCCACGTTTTTTTCCCTGCGGTACCACGCGGCGTGAATTCGTGTGGGAGATGGGTGCCGGCTTTGCCGGGCTCGCTCTAAGTTCCCTGCTCGAGGGGGAAGGTTTCTATCAGAAGCATGCGATGGGTGCTGCACCGCGCCAGCCGGTTTCCGCGTTGTCGGTACGAGATGGTCATTTTCCGGCGCAGGCCAAGAGCTGTATTTTTCTCCTGATGAACGGAGCGCCGAGCCAGGTCGATACATTCGACTATAAACCGGAACTGGAAAAGTACGCTGGCAAACCCCTGCCCACCGGTAAGAAGTATATTAATTCAGGGAATCGAAAGGTTGGTTTTCTGACACCCAATTTTCGGCCCTTTAAACCGGGTGGTGAAAGTGGATTGTTGGTGTCAGACTATTTTCCCAGTGTCAGGAAACACGCCGACAAGCTGGCCGTGATTAAGTCCTGTCACGCAGACAGCCACGCACACGGTTCCGCACTGGTGGCGATGAATACCGGCAGTACGTCTATCGGCAGGCCGTCGGTCGGCAGTTGGAGTGTCTATGGGCTGGGTACCAGGAACCAGGACCTGCCGGGCTACGTGGTTATGATGGACAAACGGGGCGGTCCGATTTCCGGGCAGCCGAATTATTCAAGTGGCTTTATGCCCTCCACCTACCAGGGAACCCTTTTTCGCCCGACGGGTAACCCGATTCTCGATCTGCAGGGTCCGCCTTACATGGACCGGGGTGCTCAGCGCAAGCAGCTTGACCTGCTGGCCCAGC
>JAYGDH010000567.1:0-2407 GCA_046583055.1 Pirellulaceae bacterium
CGACGCTCTTCCGATCTTACCTCCCTCGAACTTGAAGATGTTCTGAACCGTTCCCTTTCCCCAGGTACGTTCTCCAACCACCAGCGCACGATTGTTATCTTGCAAGCAGGCGGCGACGATCTCGCTGGCGCTGGCTGAGAATCGATTGGTCATGACAACCATCGGTATCTTCTCGGAAATCTCGGTGGATCGGGTAGCATCAAAGGTGTTAACCACCACGTTATTTCTCGTGCGGGTGCTAACGATCCGCCCTTGTCCAATGAACAGGTCACAGATCTCGACAGCACGTACCAGTAAACCTCCTGCATTATCCCGAAGATCCAGAACCAGGGCCTGGTACGGATCTTCACCCTCTGGCAGCTGCAGCGCCGCCTGTAATTCCTTGGTTGACTGCTGGCCAAAATTGATCAGGCGAATGTAGGCAATCCGGGGCTCTTCCTGGACACGAAAGATCCAACTTCCATCCAATCGACGTGTATCCCCAAGCACCGACTCCACGTGAATTTTCTTCCGCATCACGTCCAGGGTAACCGGTTCCTGTTCACCGGCATGGAGGATCTCCATCTGGACCGAATCACCCGGTCTTCCACGCATCAGCTTGACCGATTCATCGAGAGCCATACCCTTCGTGGAAATTCCATCAATTCTTAGTATCAAGTCACCAGCCCGAATACCTTTCTGGTAAGCCGGTGTACCAACCAGTGGACTGAGAACCTGAAGTTGCTTTGACTCCTCGTCAAATTCAACCTTGATTCCAACCCCCCCAAACTCCTGGTCCAGGTCTTCTTTCACTTGCCGAAAAGATTCCGGAACGAAGTAAGAGGAATACTCATCCAGCCCGGCGGCCAAACCTTTCATGGCATTCTCGAACAACTGGCGCTGGGGCACCTCCTCCACGTAATACTCGTCTACCAGTTGCATCGCTCGATCGATCATCGGCACAAAACGGTTGCGAGGAGCCCTTCCATAACAGATCAGTGACCCCACCAGGAAGCTGATCAGGACGAGTAAATTTCTCAGTGGCATGGGATAACCTCGGAAATCCAGAACACTTCGGGTGATTCCGCTGCATACGATTCACGATGCCCACCCGCCGCAGCAACCCTGCCATCGTATCGTGATGGAACCGAAAAGGCAAAACCGGTTTCCATAAAAGGGCATGTTTTGACTCGCAGCCCCGACCACAAGATCCCCAAGGCATGAATCGGGAGAAACTCTCAGAAAGGCACGGGTACTATGAACGCATGCTGTTCCAACAAGCTCCAATGACCGTGCCAGGAAGTATACCGCGTAAAGAAAATAAACAGGATATAGGTCGCCACCACGGAAACAGCCAGCATTCGTGACATCCAGCGAAAGACGAAATGCCGGCGTCGCGGGTGACGGTAAGCACGACTCAATGCCCAGCCGGTTAGCAGTCTCGCCGGAAAACTAAACAACACGAAGACCAGGCTTGGTAACACGAACACCTCTCTTGGCGTCAATTCGATTTTCAGCAGGTAGAGGGGCAGGGCGAAGGTCAACGTAACGGTAAGTGCCAGGCAAAACATCAACGGCGCTCGGCCGGATAGCTCTCGGATATACTTCGTGTCAAACATCGCCGCAACATTCCCCTCCACGGCACCCTGTAACTGGAGAAATGGCAACTTCGGGAAAACAAACATCAGCAGGACAGCACCAGTGATCCCTGACAGTAACCCCAGCGGAAACGGAAATACGGTTGCCCCGATAAACAAGAGAATGGGCACAAGCAACCAGATTGCCG
This sequence comes from Pirellulaceae bacterium, assembly GCA_046583055.1. GTDB lineage: Bacteria > Planctomycetota > Planctomycetia > Pirellulales > Pirellulaceae > JAZADA01. Next base: position 1,766 of record JAYGDH010000567.1, read on the forward strand.
CACCAAGAAAGCCCTGCCAACCCCGCACGAAATAATAACCCAGACGCATTGCACTCACGAATTCCCACACCGCATCTCGACAACGAACGTATTTTCCAGGCCGGAATATCTCGCGTTTTAGGCGCAGCGGGGCCAGCCAGAAAAAATGCCTCAATCGCCCACCACGGAAACAAGCCCAGGCAACCTGGGCCAGGCTGAATGCCAGTAAGGCCAGCAAGAATATCCTCCAGCCTGTTGTCTCACGACTTCCAGGAGCAATCAAGTAAGACGAGTACCAAATATCCGCTACGTAACGAACCGGCCATAACAGCAACCATGTCCCCAGCGCCACGCTGCCCAGCCTCGAGACCTGCCGAATCCCGATAAATCCATCACGCAGGCGACCCGTACTCGCCACCCGCGCCCCTGATTCCAACAGGTAGCCCAGGGTCAATAACTGGACAATAGGAATGGTTGCCAATATTGCCAGGACAACTACCAGGCTCACGAGGCCGAACCACCAGTCCCACCACGAACCAAGAGTCCTTGCCAACCAGCAAACCGTGAACCATACCAACCCGGTGGCAGATAGCCGCGCGTCCGCCATCGATTCTTCCAGTGAAATACTGGTCATATCTATACCTGCAATTCCAGCGAACCAAA
>JAYGDH010000636.1:0-2792 GCA_046583055.1 Pirellulaceae bacterium
TGCTTACCCTCTTGCTTACCCTCTTGCTTGCCCTCTTGCTTGCCCTCTTGCTTGACTGGCTTTTTTACGATTTCTGTTTTTGGGGAGGATTGCTGGTAAACAACGATGCCCCCCAGGGTTAACAATAAGATGGCGACGACACTGGCCATGATGATCAAGATGCCCCGGGACTGCTGGTTTGAGCCGGGGTTGCCTGGCAAGATAACCGTGGGCCCGTCGTCTTCCGGTTGATAGGGGTCGATGAGGGAAGGAGGGGCCAGACCATAGGGCGTGGATGACGAGGCCTGGGGCGCCATCGGGGGCGGGGGGCCGGAAACTGTCGCTGCAGGAACCTGCTCCGCTGATTTCGTGGGAGACGAAACCCTGGAGGCGGCCGGTGTCGGTGTGACGGGTGTTGGTTTAACGGGTGTCGACGGAGCGGGGTCGGCGGCGGGCCGGGACTGGGGACGGGATGGGGATAATGTCGGAGTCCGGGGTTGGGCAACGGGCTCTGCGATTGGCATGCTGCCATTGCGGGCTGCATCCGCCCAGGTTCCCGAGGGCGTGTCACGAGGAGGCTTGGTGAGATCCAGCAGGAGTCGGTCGTGGGCACGTCGCGCTGACGCGGCCTCGGGAGTTCCTTCCAGGACGCATCGCCAGCGACAGTCGACATTCGGTGGTAACTTGGTAAAGAACGTGCTGAACGTTGCCTTCCAGCGTTGGCTGGCCGGCAACAGTGCCTGGGCCTCCAGGATGAGTGACAGGAGGTTTAATCCAGGTGGCACGATCAGGTAGGCCCCGGATTTCTTTGGGTCAAGCAGGCTCTCGGCGAGTAAGCCTGCCCAGCCAGCATCGCCCATGGCGGCTTTCCAGGCCTTGCAGGGAGCGGGTTGGATTGTTCCTCCCGGCATGGGGCGGTTGGCGGGAAGCAATCGCGGGTCTCCCGTCCAGTTGGTCTGGAAGAAGCCGGCTTGGGCCGCCAACCAGGCCGGGCCACTGGGGATCTCGGGCTGGCCTGCTTTAGCCAGGTGATGTGCCAACTTGTTGGTTCGCTGGGAGTAATCGAGGCCTGCATCAGCAACGCGGGAGAGTATGAAGTGTTGTGAGCCAGCAATCTTCGTGGTTAGGAACGAGTAAGCGATCGGGTTCAGATGCGCCTGGGCATCCTGGGGGTGATGAAGATGGCGGTAGCCGCTGAGGGATTCCAGGAGGGACGTCAGTTGTTTGGGCATGTCCGGTGTACTGGCCACCGTGGTAAATCCCTTGCTTCCTGCTGCTAGCCCGCGGGGAGCGGAAGTATAGATCAATTCGTGGAACATGACAGAGCCTCCCGGCAGTTGGTTAAGGAGGGTCTTTGCCATCGCTGTGGGGTGGAGAGTTGCCTCGAAGATCCGTTTGATTTGCTCATGAGGCAGTCTCCTTGATGTAGGGGATGATGCCGCCGCCCCAACGTGCCAGGGAGGCCAGCATGGGTACCTCGCACCACATGGGAGTGATGTCTTTTGGGTAAAAACCGCCCAGTTCGCTGTCGGGTGAGGTGCCCGTAGCACTCACGGGGACGTAGAGGACTTTGTCGGCGAAGCGTTCTGCCGTGTGGACGAAGGAAGGAGATTTTTCCTTAAGAAGGCTGCGTAGCTTGTCTGAGACTACCTTGACCTGGGCAAGGTTTAAGCCGCTTGCTGAATTGCCGACTTTTTGCCAGGGGTTTGGTAGCCGGCCCTTGGTCATTAACTGTCCCCAGGCATCAAACTTGGTCACGATGATCACCAGGGGGTTGGAGTGCTGCTGGTCCTGGGAGAGCCCGGTGTGCTTGCGGATCCGCTCGATCATTTCGTTGAAGACGATTTCCTGGCGCGCTGTGACCGTTCCTTTCTGAATCTGGACGTCCTGGCTGTGTTCCTTGCAGGCCTCTCTCCAGCTGGGGTCCTGGGTTGGATCAAAGCAGAAAAAGAGGACGCGTGAATGTGCCAGGTGGCGTGTGACTGGACTCTGAGCATCGTCGGTTCCAGGACGGAACGACTCGCCGGAATTATCGTAGAGGCATAGCACGCGGGACACTTTTCGGCTCATCTGGTAATTTGGATGCTGGTTGGTAAGCTGCATAGTAAATAGGAAGGGGCGTGGGTGGGTCTTCGTTTCGGCGCCGTAGCGCACCTGGTCATACGATTCGCTGAGGCCGGGTGTATCCGTTTTGTCGATGAAAGTCATCGCATCGGGTGTTTCGCTATAGAACAGCCGTTCCTCGTAGTCACAGATAAGGCGATTGGCCGTGGAGTCAGCGTCCACGAAGCTGACAGCAAACTCGGGGCAGATATCACGAAGTCGATTAATCATAGCGGTCAGGAAGAAGGACTTGCCGCAGGCTGGGGTGCCTGCAATCGAAGCGATCCAGGGTTGCATTTCAAGTAACGGCCGGGCAATGGAAAGGTGGCAGTCCGGGCAGGCTAGTTCGGAACAGGCTGATCCGTTGGCGTCCAGGGCATTACCAGTCACGTTAAAGCGGGTGGGCGTGAAACGGCGGTTTGCCTCATCGCCCAGTCGTGGATCTCCCAGCAGGTCTGAGTGGACAGATACCCAACGGATATCCTCGGGGGGAAAAATTTCCCAGCAATGAGGGCACTTGATGGCCCGCCGCAAGTTTTTGAGTCGCTTATCGTGGGACATGGTTAACCTGTACGGCCGGCTCAAGAGAGTAAGGCCTGGATTTGCTGGCAGCTATTTACGGATAAAAAGGACCTGAGTCAGTAGCGTGTAGTCTAAGAAGTTTTGGTTCCATTTTCAATGTTTCCTGGTTTTTTATCGTCGAATCCCAG
>JAYGDH010000011.1:0-1878 GCA_046583055.1 Pirellulaceae bacterium
CCTCGGCAGCCAACTGGGAAATGCAGGGAGGATGCCAGCGGGGGACAAAGCTGTAGTTCGGATCAAGAGAAGCCAGGCAGGAGAAACGCGTGTTGATAAACCACAGTTCCTCGTCGCACCAGCCCATCTCGTGGATACTGATATCATTGGTGAAATGAGATCGCATGGTCAGGTAGCAGTTGTCGTATTGCGTGGCGGGATCCAGTTGCGGAGTCAGGTCCGGTGTGTTGTCCAGGAAAGAGATGTGCGTACGGGCGCCGACCGCGATGCGATCTGGATGGACGGCGATTCCCATCGGTTGTTCGAAGTTATGCAGCGAAATCGCCAGGCCCTGGTCATTGGTTCCCAGCACGACCAGTTTGCCGGCCTGGTCGGTTAGCGCTACTCATCCTCTGGCGGTGTGGGGTCGGGGGAGTCGGGATCGGCCGTGGTCTCAGATGATTCATCTTCGGAGTCAGCTGCATCCGCTTTATCTTTCCCGGAAAATTTGTTTTCCAACCAGAGGATAATAAATACGATCAGGAGGATCGGGATGCCGATTTTCAAAAAGCTTTTGACATCGGGCGTTTTCCGTGCCAGCTTAAAGCCAACCATGGCAATAATAAACAAGACCAATCCAACACTAAGGCTAGGGCTCTCCTCACTCGCCTCGCTTTCAGGATCCGCAGGTGCCTTGAGCAGTACGATCCAGCTGAGGCCGGCCAAGAGAAGGCCTGCCAAGGCCAAGACGAGATCCAGGGACAGCCATTCGCGATCCTCATAAAGTCCAACCGCTCCAAAGGCGAACACGATGATGCCCACGAGAATGCCAATGGGAAGCAGCACATTGAAGAAGGCGCATGATAACCAGCCAGTCCTGCTGCGTGATACATTTGGCTTGTCTTCAGGCATAATGCGTTATTCCTTGCGATGTATTTGCAAGAGGAGACGTGTTTATTCGTTTGATGATTGTCCCTGCCGATAAGATTGCCAGCGGCTCCTGGAACCGGACAACCGTTGTGCAGGTTTTTTGGATAAGACTCTCCTGCACAGCCCCATCTTCGCCCGCTGGGGCAGCGTGTGCAAGGGTTTTGGTGGGGGCTGTGGAAAGGACGTGGTCGTTTCTACAGCTACGCTGGCCGACGCTGAGCCAGCAGATGCTGCAGCAGCAGATCATGCTGCTGCTTGGTACGGCCCCAACGATATACGGAACCAATCTACAAGGCAATCGGCGGGACGCGAGCAATCTCAGTTGTTATAATTCTAAATAGTCTTTCATACGTTTACTGGCGAGGGCTCAATAGTGAGATCGCTGCTTCCGATCCTGGTTTGTTGCTGTTCTGGTTTGGTCGCCACGCTAGCGGCCGAGGAAAACCGACCTGTAGAAAGTGCTCCAGAGCGCTGGGCCGAAGGTGGTTCAGGGGGCGTGCCCGACTTTGTCCAGCATGTTGTACCGCTGTTTTCCAAGTTGGGTTGTAACAATCGGGCCTGCCATGGTTCATTTCAAGGGCAGAACGGATTCCGACTGAGCCTGTTTGGTTTCGAACCGGTGGAAGACCATCGCGAACTTCTTGAAAGCGATGGCGATGGCATACGTACCAATGTCAAGGATCCGCAAGCCAGTCTGATTCTGTTCAAGCCGACCCATGAAGATGAGCATGAGGGTGGGGAGCGGATGAAGGTAGGTAGCTGGCAGTATCGCATGTTGCAGGAATGGATTGCAGCAGGAGCAAAGTATGACTCCAAGCGTGACGTGCGAGTCACGCGTTTGAAGATCACTCCTCGAGAGATCATCCTCAACCGCTCGGGTGAAGAAGTGACGGTGCGTGCAACCGCGATTTTTTCAGACGGAACCGAGGAAGACGTGACTGGTTTGACCCTGTTTACCAGCAATGACAA
>JAYGDH010000048.1:0-8181 GCA_046583055.1 Pirellulaceae bacterium
CGACGCTCTTCCGATCTTAATCAGGTGTCGTGATGCCAGCACGATTGATCTCCTGTCAGGAATGAGCGAGATGCTTCTGAAACGTCATGCCTTTATTATAAGGATTGCACACCGGATTGCTTGCCTGATTTCGGTTGACAGTTGATACCAGGCCTTGTTTCCCGTTTAAATAGGACAAAACAGGGAGGATATATCCTAGCCAGTACGTCTGCCGTGGGGATATATTAATAGGAACTACAAGCCGCGTGCCTGGTAGGGTACGATCCACGTCAGCGTGTCCTCGGAGTTGGTCAAATGCTCAAGATAACTGGTCAGGGAAAATCCCATACATGTGACGGTATGACGCGTCGTGATGTCTTGCAGGTAGGCGCGTTGGGAGCCGTGGGCCTGACGTTACCCCAGTACATGGCAGCCGAGGCGAACGGTGCCGTCAAGGACAAGGACGATGACCGTGCCTGTATCATGATTTTTAACCTCGGTGCACCCAGCCATATCGATACGTTCGACATGAAGCCCGATGCACCAGCAGAGGTGCGCGGACCTTTTAAACCGATCAAGACCGTGTCTCCCGAGATCCAGATTTCCGAGATCTTGCCACAGCATGCCAAGGTAGCGGACAAGTTTTCCCTGGTCCGCTCCTGCTACCATACCAGCGCTGCCGTACACGATGCAGGTTGGCAGATGATGCAGACAGGTCGCCAGTTCAGCGGGGGCGTGAATTATCCACATGCTGGTGCGGCCATGAGTTACCTGCGTGGGCGCAAGACGGACTTGCCACCGTTTGTCGTACTGCCGGAAACCATGGGGCGGGGCGGCGGCAATCTGCCTAACGGACAGGCAGGTGGCTTCCTGGGCAAAGCGCACGATCCTTTTGCCCTGATGGCGGATCCTTCCAAGCCGGAATTCGAGGTGCCTGACCTGCTGCCCCCGGATGATATCGGCACTGCTCGGCTCAACCGCCGCCGCCGGATGCGGGACGTGGTCGACCAGACGGTCAAGAATTTCGAGGCCACGGAGAATGCCCAGTTGCTGGACAAGAATTTCCAGGCAGCGTTTCGCCTGATGACCAGCAGCCAGGCTCGAGATGCTTTTGATCTTTCCAAGGAACCCAAGAAAGTACGTGAGCGTTACGGGATGACACGCTTTGGACAGTGCTGCCTGCTGGCCCGTCGCCTGATTGAAGCCGGTGTGCGATTTGTCACCATCAACACGTTCCTGACGGTCTTCGACGAGATTACCTGGGATATCCATGGTTCGAAACCGTTTACCTCGATCGAGGGTATGAAGAATATCGTGGCGCCCCTCTATGACCAGGGATACAGTGCCCTGCTGGAGGATCTTGATCAGCGTGGCCTGCTCGACAAGACCCTGGTCTGTAACCTGGCCGAGTTTGGCCGGACGCCGCGAGTGAATCCCGCGGGTGGCCGTGACCACTGGCCGCAATGCTTCACCTGTGGATTTGCCGGGGGTGGCGTGCAGGGGGGGCGGGTCGTGGGAGCAAGTGATCCGATCGGTGGCGTTCCAGTGGATCGCCCGGCTGGTCCCAGTGAGGTCGTGGCGACTATCTTCCACAGCCTCGGATTTGACCTGGAATCGACATTGCCCGGGCCGGCAGGCCGTCCGTTTCCATTGGTTGATTTTGGGCACCACGAGATTTCCGAGTTATTTTAATTTCACGGAGTGGTTGGTAGGGGCTGGAAACCAAGTGAAATTCCAGGAGACATGTTCCAGGGGGATCTGATGCGATTTGAACACGGTATGGCATGGCCAGGCCGATCCAGGGCTTTCACGGTCTTGTTGCTGGTCAGCATGGCAGGCAACCTGGTGGCAGAAGAATCGCTGGCGATCTTGCCTGCGGACTTCACCCTCACGGGAACCGGCGCTCGGCATCGCTTGCTGGTGCAGCGGGTGATCGACGGTGAGCATTCCGGGGAAGCGGCCAAGGTAATCTTTTCTTCTGACAATCCCGACGTGGTCGCGATTCGAAACGGCGTGGCCGTTGCCGTGGGAGACGGTACGGCCCAGGTCAAGGCAGTCAGTGGGCAGCTGTCAACGACAACCCGCGTGCGGGTCGTGAAGGCAAGCCAGGTGATTCCGCGCAGCTTCCGCAATCATGTCCTGCCGGTGCTTGCCAAGTCCGGTTGTAACTCGGGATCCTGTCATGGGGCGCTGGCCGGCAAGGGAGGATTCAAGCTGTCGCTGCGCGGCTACGATGCAGAAACTGATCACTCGACGATTACCAGGCAGGCCCGTGGTCGCCGAATCGAATTGTCAGATCCGGGCCGCAGCCTCATCCTGGCGAAACCCTCGGGGGCGATCCGCCACAAGGGTGGCTTGCGTTTTGATGTCGGTTCATCGAATTACCAGGTGGTGGCTGACTGGATCTCTTCGGGTGCCCCGGCACCTCGAGTCGATGATACGCAGTTGGAACGCCTGGAAATACTTCCCCCGGTCAGCCTCTTGAAGCCTGGTAAAACACAGCAAATGCTGGTGCGTGCGCATTACTCGGATGGACGCGTGGAGGATGTGACCCACTGGGCCAAGTACGCATCGGCCAACGAAACCGTGGCGAATATCGACGACAACGGTCGCGTGATGATCATGGGTTATGGAGAGGGGGCCGTGACGGCCTGGTTCTCCCAGAAAATCGTTATCGCCCGCTTTTCGGCACCATACGAGAACAAGATTGCTGACCAGGTGTTCGCCGAGGCGACCAGGAATAGTTTTATCGATGAACTGGTTTTGAAACAGTTGCAAAGGCTGCGATTGCGGCCCTCGGCACTTGCCAGTGACCAGAAATTTATGCGACGCGTGTTCATTGACACGATCGGGACGCTACCGACCGCAACGGAAACGACCGGATTCCTGGCTGACGAGGATCCGACCAAGCGTGACAAGTTGATTGACAGCTTGTTGGAACGGCCTGAATTTGTTGACTACTGGACCTACAAGTGGTCCGACGTGCTGTTGATCAATGGTCAGAAATTGAGGCCGCCAGCCGTCAAGGCGTACTACACCTGGCTGCGAGAGAAAGTGAAGTCTGGTACCCCCTGGGATCAACTCGTACGAGAGGTGGTAACCTCTAGTGGCAGTAGCCATGAAAACGGTGCCACCAATTTCTTTGCCTTGCACCAGGATCCCGAGGCAATGAGTGAGAACGTGGCCCAGGCATTCCTCGGGTTATCGATTGGTTGCGCCAAGTGCCATAATCATCCCCTGGAGAAATGGACCAATAACCAGTACTACGCCATGGCTAACATGTTTTCGCGCGTGCGAGCCAAGGGCTGGGGCGGGGACGCTCGTAATGGGAACGGGCTGCGTACACTGTTCGTCGTGCCAACGGGCGAGCTGGTGCAACCTTTAACGGGTAAACCACAACCTCCGACACCACTGGATGGCCAGCCGTTGGCATTTGACGATGCGACCGATCGCAGGATTGCACTGGCACAGTGGTTGACGGCTCCGGACAATCCTTACTTTGCCCGCTCCATCACGAATCGTGTCTGGGCAAATTTCATGGGAGTTGGCCTGGTGGAGACGGTTGATGACATGCGCGCCTCCAATCCGGCAACCAACGAGCAGTTGCTGGCTGCCAGCGCCCGGTACCTGGTGGAGCACCAGTTTGACCTGAAATCCCTGATGCGGGTCATCATGCAGTCTGCCACTTACCAGCGCAGCAGCATGCCGCTGGAGCAGAACCAGGCAGAGAAGCGTTTCTACGCTCGCTATTATCCGCGGCGCATGATGGCCGAAGTATTGCTGGATGCGATTTCACAGGTTACCGATGTTCCCAGCACGTTTAATGAAATTGCTTTCAATGGTGCCGATAAGCAGAAAACAGATTTTTATCCCCGCGGTACCCGTGCGATTCAACTATACGATTCAGCCGTGGCATCGAATTTTCTCAAGACGTTTGGCCGTAATGACCGGGCCATCACCTGTGAATGCGAACGTTCAGATGAACCGTCCATGATACAGGTGCTGCATATTTCCAATGGTTCGACCATTAACAACAAGATGAAAAACAAGGACAGCCATGTCGCCAGGGTGGCGGCCTCGGAGAAACCGTTTCCCGAGATCATTGACGACGCTTATCTGCGTTGCCTGTCTCGTCATCCGACGGACGAGGAAGCCAAGGCCTTGTTGGCCATGATGCAGGAGTCCAAGGATGATCGTCGTATTACGGTCCAAGACCTGTACTGGGCGATTCTCAGTAGTCGAGAGTTCTTGTTTAACCACTAGAAATTTGCGAGCTAGAAAAAAGAGCCCGTGGGTGCCGGGGCATCGCGGAACAGGAGAAGAGGTCATGCGGTTCAGTCGAAGTTACCAGGTCGTGATTGCCTGCGGCCTGCTGGCTGTTCTTGGCAGCCAGGGAATCGCAGCAGTTCCTGACTACAACAAGCAGGTGGCACCGATCCTGAAGAGATACTGCGGGGGATGTCATAATGATGATGATGCGGAAGGCAAGTTGTCACTGGAGTCATTCGCGGCCTGGCAGCGTGGTGGTAAGAATGGAGCGGCCCTGCTGCCCGGGGATAGCAAGTCGAGTCGACTCATTCGACTCGTGACCGGCCAGGCCAAGCCCACGATGCCTCCCCCGGATAATGCAGCACCCAGTGAGGCTGAAATCGAGCTTCTCAAGGCCTGGATTGATGGTGGAGCCAAAGGTCCGAAAGGTGCCGGTCCGGATCCGGGACTGTTACTGGTCCCCCGCCTGAAACCTGCGGAACAGGGTAAGCCGATTACGGCAATTGCCTGGTCACCACTGGGAACCGTGATGGCCATTGCCCGTTACGGGGTTATCGAATTGCAAGAGGTGGCGACAGGCAAGGTCATCCGGGCCATGAAAGGCTTACCGGGAAAAATCAATGCGTTGGAGTTTTCTGCTGATGGCAGCCAGCTCCTTTCAGCTTCCGGCACGGTGGGCCTCTACGGTGTGGCCACGCTCTGGACGGTGGCGGACGGCAAGCAGATCCGACAGTTCAAAGGGCATCGCGATACGATGTACGCGGCGACGCTCAGCCGTGATGGAAAGACGCTGGCGACGTCCAGCTATGATCAGCGGATCATTCTCTGGAATGCGACCAATGGCAAACAGCTGCGCACCCTGGCGGGACACAACGGTGCCGTGTTCGACGTGGCCTTCCATCCGGATGGCAAGGTATTGGCTTCGGCCAGCGGTGATGAAACTGTCAAGTTGTGGCATGTCGACAGCGGGCAACGCCTGGATACCCGGAGCGAGCCCCTGGACAAACAATACGTGGTGACCTTTAGCCCGGATGGACGATTCGTGGTAGCGGGTGGAGCGGATAATCGTATTCGTGTCTGGAAATTCGTTTCTCGCACCAGTCCCCAGATCAATCCGCTGGTCTATGCTCGCTATGCACACGAGGGACCGATTGTCGACCTGGAGTTTTCCAGTGATGGGAAGGCCCTCTTGTCCGTGGCCGAGGATCGAACATTGAAGCTCCTGGAAACCAGCCAGTTCACCCAGGTCTTTGCCTATGAACGACAGCCGGACGTGGTGCCAGCCCTTGCCGTGGCACCTGACAGTAAGTCATTCGTGGTAGCACGCATGGATGGATCCCTGCAGTATTATGCCGTCAAGTCGGTTCAACCGACGGTTCCCAATGTGCCCAGCGCCGTGGTAACGGTGACAAGCAAGGAGGACACCCTGCAGTCGTTCGAGGAAAAAGAACCCAACGATACACCGGCTCGTGCCCTGGAGATCAAGGTTCCTGCCACGGTCAAGGGAACGATTGATGTCAAAGGTGAGGATCGTGGCCAGGATGAAGACCTGTTTCGTTTTGCGGCGAAAGCAGGGGAACAATGGATCGTGGAGGTGAATGCCGCGCGATCCAAGTCACCACTGGACTCTCGCATCGAGGTTCTGACCGACGCTGGCCAACGTATTGAACGCCTCGTACTACAGGCAGTTCGTGATTCCTATTTCACCTTTCGTGGGAAGGATTCCAGTACCAGTAACGATTACCGTGTCCATAACTGGCGCGAGATGGAATTGAATGAGTACCTGTACGCTAATGGGGAAGTCGTCAAGTTGTGGCTCTATCCACGTGGTCCGGATTCCGGGTTCAAGGTCTATCCAGGCAGTGGGAAACGTTATAACTACTTCGATACCACGGCAACGTCGCATGCCCTGAACTCACCCTGTTATATCGTGCAGCCCCACCCTCCCGGAACGAGACTGATTCCCAACGGTTTGCCGGTCTTTCCCCTCTACTATGAAAACGATGACGAGAGTCGGCGAGAACTGGGGACTGATTCACGACTGACCTTCACGGCTCCGGAAGATGGCCAGTACCTGGTTCGCCTGATGGATACCCGGGGTTTCCAGGGAGAAAAGTTCAGTTACACGCTGACGGTTCGTCCCCGCCGTCCGGAGTTTACGGTCTCCGTGGGAGGGGCCAATCCCAAGGTTAGTCCAGGTAGTGGCCGGGAGTTTTCGGTAACCGCGAAACGTCGGGATGGCTTTGATGGCCCTATCCAGGTGCACGTGGGTGAGCTTCCACCAGGCTTCCGGGTGACAACGCCCCTGGTGATCCAGGCCGGACAGAATACGGCCCTGGGTACGATTACGGCGCTGGCCGATGCTGCTAAGCCGGCGGCCGATGCAAAACCCGCGCTGCTCACGGCGACAGCCGAGATTGCGGGGAAAACAGTGACGCGTGAAATCGGGAACCTCGGCAAGATTGAGTTGGCAGCCAAGCCGAAGGTCGTCGTTCACGTGGAACAGGCAGAGGGAGATGCACCCCAGGACTGGACTGCCGAGAAACCCCTGGAACTGGAAATCCAGGCAGGACAGACGATCATGGCCCGGGTACGTGTGGAGCGGAATGACTTCAAGGCCCGGATCAGTTTTGGTAACGAGGATTCCGGAAGAAATCTACCTCATGGTGTGTACGTGGATAACATTGGTTTGAATGGACTGTTAATCGTGGAAGGTAAGAACGAACGTAATTTCTTTATCACGGCAGCCAAGTGGGTGCCCGCAACCACGCGCGTGTTTCACTTGATGGCACGCGTGGACGGAAACCAGACCTCGTTACCGGTCATCCTGCACGTTCGTCCGCCGAAATAGCTATCCCAGGTCACTTGCCGGGAGTGGCGGCGGAGCGATTCGAACGAATTATCGTTTCCAATCCGCACCGGGAATCCCCGTGGCGAACTTGTGGCTGGCATTGACCTGCATGCTGGGGTCGACCGCGACCCGGCTGGGAGACAGTTAGTGAGGGTGCGTTATTTCTTGCCCTGCCCCCAGCGCGCTTCCCAGATCCTGGCCAGTGCTTCGACTCGTTCGGGTTCCTGTTCAGCGAGGTTCCTGGTCTCGGTGCGGTCCCTGGCAAGGTTGTAAAGAGTCCAGGGACGTTTGCCCTCGCGTACGATCTTGTAATCGCCCTTCACGATGGCGTGGGTCCCGGCATGATTAAAGATGTACGCATGGTTGCGGTCGGTCGTCTTTCCCTTGAGTATGGGGACCAGCGAGAGGCTCTCGTGAGCCGCGATGGTTTTCTCGTTAAAACGCGCTGGGTACTGGGCCCCGGCCAGGTCGATACAGGTAGCCATCATGTCAACGGCATGACCTCGCTGGGATGAAATCGAACCGACCCTGGTTTTCAGCCCTGCCGGCCAATGCATGATGGCCGGCGTGCAGGCTCCACCGTTATGAACGTTCATCTTGTAACGTCGCATCGGCGTGTTTTGTGCACAGGCCCAGTTGTGTCCCACGCTGCCATAAGTCAGGGGGCCACCCATCGGAACATCAAAGTGATCACCCACGGCGACAGTCTTCCCGGCCTTCTTGGCAGATTCCAGGACGTTGTTGGCCGTGTTATAAGCATTGCCGCCGAGATGTTCCGGACAGGCGCCGTTGTCATGGAAGTAGATGATCAACGTGTTATCAAACTGTTTCGTGCGCTGGAGAGCATCGACGATGTTGCCCATGGCCTGGTCCATGTGATCGACCATCACTGCGTAGATCGCCATGTTGCGAATGCGCCAGGGCTTGTGGTCGATCGTGTCCCATGGCTTGACTCGGTCTTCGAGGGGGGGAAGCGGAAAGCGTTCCTTATCAATAATTCCCATCTTCAACATCCGGGCATAGCGTTCGTCACGTAGCTTTTCCCAGCCGCCCTGGTAGCGAGGAAGATATTTCTGGATCGA
>JAYGDH010000049.1:0-2703 GCA_046583055.1 Pirellulaceae bacterium
GAAACCAGCGACGACCCCGGTCCAGCAGTGAGTCCGGCGCCACGCTGACCGGTTCATCAGCGATCCACTTCTCGATATCGGCCGCCAGGCCCTCCGCTTCCTGGTAACGATCCTCGCCTTTCAAGGCGATCGCCTTCATGCAAATCGCTGCCAGGGCTTTCAGCACGGCGGCATTGAGTTCACGGGGGTTGCGGATGTCTCCGGCACTAACCCGCTCCACGATGTCATAGAGATTGCGTCCCGAAGCGGGCGGCTCACGCGTCAGCAGGTAATAGAGCGTCGCTCCCAGGCAGTAGATATCACTGAGGGGCCCGACATCCTCGAGCCGCCCATCGGCCTGTTCGGGCGACATGAACTCTGGGGTCCCCACTGTCGATCCCATCTGGGTGGCCTGGGATCCTGACCCTGAAAACGACCGCATCGAGATTTTACCTTCGGTCGGATATTCTTCTTCGCTGTCGACGGGCTTGGCGAGGCCCCAGTCGACGACAAATGTTTCACCGTACTTGCCCAGCATGATATTACTGGGCTTAAGGTCCCGATGGATAATGCCACGGCTGTGAGCATACCCGATAGTCTGGCAGACATGAACGAACTGGCGGAGCAATTGCATGAACTCCACTCGGCCCGGTCCGTTGGCCAGCTGGGCATCATACTTGTCGTGAAAGGCCTTGACGGTGTCTCGCAATTCCTCGCCCCGCACGAACCGCATGACATAATAGCCAGCACCATTAGCATGCTGACCGCGACCATAGACGGGAACCACGCCCGGGTGTTCCAGTCGCCCCGTGATCTCGGCCTCCATCTGGAAGCGTTCCACGAGATCCGTATCGTGAGTGTGATGCGCAAGCAATTCTTTCAGTGCTACCTCGCGATTAAGCTCGGTATCCTGTGCCAGCGACACCTGGCCCAGTCCTCCCTTGGCTACTTCTCGAATAATTTCAAATCGCCCGCCCACGCTGGAGGTATTTCCTACCGTTACCCCGGCTGTTGAGCCTCCCGAGCCTGGCACCAACGTGGGCGATTCAAGCCTGGTGTCGGCCGCTGGACCGATCGTCCGATCCTGGGCCCTCGTACCTGACGCGGTGGAGGGAACGACCGTCTGTGATTCCCAGGCGGTATCCTCTTCCTCCGGCCTGGCCAGGATCACCGCCAGTTGTTCCCGGATCGAGGCCTCCCTGACCGTGGACTCCTCCTGGCAGATTGCATCGGTCAGCTGTTCCAGTTCGGCGTCACCGGCCACGCGACTGCGCAGTGTCTCGCCACGCCCGGTTTCTTCATCGCCGGCCGTTTTCGCCAGGATATCATTTACTTTCTCAATAGCCTGCGCATCCATCCACTCCTGCTGGCGAACGAACTCTCGCACGTCAGCCGGTTCGTCTGACAACCATTCACTGATTCCCTCGACCAGTTGCCTGCGGACCAGGAGACTTTCCTGGTAACAAACGTAGAGGAACTGCAGGTTTTGATCTGAGTGCCGGGGATTCTGGAAGCGAACAAAAACGTCGTTGATCGTTTCTGCGTGGGCGGGCAGCTGCTGCTGATATTGCGCCATTGGCAGTTGCTGATCACGCTGACGACGATAGCGTAGATCGATCAAGAGCAGGTTACTCAGCAGATTCTGCTGGTCCTTATCGACCGCCTGGAGCAGGGCTTCTGACAAGCTGGGCGCCTGGCCTGATTGCCAGGACTGCTCAAACTGGTCGCAGATTTCATCCAGCTTGAGAAAACGCTGTCGCTCTGGTGAGGGATTGGAGTTCATCGCGATTGTCAGTCGAGGGTCGTTATTGTGCGAACAAGAAGGGAATCAACTTGTGAGCCTTCAGTATAGACGATTTTCGCTGGTCCATGGATCGCCGAAATACCATTTTCACCATCCGAACCGCTCGTCTTTTGGCCACCGCGGCTGTTCAATCGGGACAGGTTACCCGGCATCAGACGCCGTCTCGCTAGATGACCATGCCGCCATCAACCTGCAAGATGGCCCCGGTTGTAAAGGAACTGGCCTCCGACGCCAGGTAAATGGCCGCACCCACTAATTCGTCGACCGTCCCCATGCGTCCCAGCGCCTTCTGGTCAGTAATCGACTTTTCCAGTTCCGGGTCGGACCAGAGCGCCTCGCTGAGCTGGGTCTTGATCAATCCCGGACAGATACAATTGACCCGCACACCCTGCCGTCCCAGCTCACTGGCCATCACCCGGGTCAACATGATCAGTCCGGCCTTCGAGACGGAGTAGATCGCCTGCAGTGGCGAGGCGGTCAACCCGGCAGTGGACGCCATGTTGATGATCGATCCGCCACCCTGCTCGATCATACCGCGTGCCACCTCCCGTGACAGCACGTAGGGTGCCTTCAGGTTGACGTCCATCGTCTTGTCCCAGGCCCAGTCTTCCGAATCAATGATCGGCCCGGCGTAGGGATTGGTGCCTGCGTTATTGACCAACACGCCGATCTCGCCAAATCGTTCGCGTGCGGTGGTCAGCAAGGCATCCACATCCTCACGCTGGCCCACGTGGCTAGCCAGGCCCAGTACATTATCTGCATAGGGTGTCAGCGACTCCAGGGCGGCGTCCACTCCCTCCTGTTTACGACCGGAAATCGTGACCTGGGCACCCGCCTCCAGGAACCCTTCCGCAATCGCCAGCCCGATTCCTCGTGTCCCACCAGTCACCAGCGCGTGCTGTCCCGACAATGAAAATCTT
>JAYGDH010000150.1:0-1920 GCA_046583055.1 Pirellulaceae bacterium
CTAGATTGGGCAGGCCTCGACGATATCGGCTGGGAAGTCGCAGCAGTTAACCAGGTTCCCACGCTCGACGCCATTAACAACATCTCGATCGCCGAGGACGCCGCCGAACAGACCGTTAACCTGGCCGGCATCGGCCCAGGGCCTGCCGAAAGCGAAGCAGTCCGGATCACGGCCAGCAGTGACAACACGAGCCTCGTACCGGACCCGGCCGTCACCTACACCAACGGTAATGCCACTGGCACACTCACCTTCACGCCGGTTGCGGAACAAAATGGCACGGCCACGATCACTGTCACCGTGGAAGATGCCGGTGACGATGGTGACCTGGACAAGACGGCTGACAACCTGACACTGACACGCACCTTTAACGTGGTCGTGAGTTCAATCAACGACAGTCCGTCATTTGACGCCATTGATGACCTGACAATCGCCGAGGATGCCACCGAGCAGACCATCAACCTGGCAAATATCGAGGCTGGTTTGAACGAAACCCAGTCACTGCGAATTACGACAGAAAGTACCAACCCGGGCCTGGTACCTGCGCCGACGGTAATTTACACGTCTGCCGAGACCACGGGACTTTTGAAATTGACACCGGTGGCTGATCAACACGGCGCCAGCACAATCACGGTTAACCTGGAAGATGCCGGTATCGACAACAACTTTGCGACCGGGGCTGATAATGTCACGTTCAGTCGCACTTTCGTGGTAACCGTGACATCCATCAATGACCAGCCGGTTGCTGCCAATGTTGCGTATCAACCGGAAGAGAATCAGCTATTTAGCAAGGACAAGGCAAGTGGGTTGGCAACCCTGGTGAACGATGTTGAAGGCGATGACCTGTCATTCTCCGTGGTTACCGCTCCGAGCAACGGTTCCCTGTCGCTCAATGCTGACGGTTCCTTCATCTATACGCCGGATATCAACTTCAACAAGACTGATACGTTCACCTACCGGGCACATGATGGAACGGTGCACAGTAACACCGCCACGGTGACACTGGAAATTACCACGGTTTTCCCCTGGTACAATTCAGACCAGGAAAGGGACGTCAACAATGATGGCGTGGTAACTCCACTGGACGCCCTCTGGATCATCAACACGCTCAACAGCGTGGGCAGTCACCAGTTAACCACGAACCGTGCAGAAGGAGTTGTCCCACCGTACCTGGACGTCAATCGTGATGGTTTTGCAGGTCCAGCAGATGTGCTCTGGATCATCAACCATTTAAACCAACAGTCAGGGGCTGGCGAGGGAGAAGCAGAACCGTTGGAAACTAACCCGGTACCGGTTGTTCCCAGCACCAACCCGCCGCAAGTGCCGGACAGTAGTCCCTCTACTTACGCTCCTCTCCCCACGGTGCCTACAACGCAATGGGAAAATGTCGACAATGTGTTCCAGTCATTTTCCGAAGACAATCCCATTCCCGAGGGATCCGGGCATGAGCCGGCCGGCGAAGAGGAATTGGAGTGGTGGAGTGCACCTCTCGAAGAGACACTGGCAGGATGGTTACCGGGCTCCTTTTGATCACGCAGTTTCTGCAATTGAAACCACAGCACGGCACTGAACAGGGTAAGCAGCATGGCGGATGCGGTGGCAATCACGAATCCCCGCTGAACCGTGGTGCGCTGGGCATAGGCACCAATCATCATGGGTATCACGGTCCAGCCGATACCGCCGATGCAGAAGAAGATCCCGACTGCGCGACCATGCAACGACGCATCAACGTTCTTGAGCAGGATAGCAATCAGGGTCGGAAAGATCGGTCCCAGGATAAAACCCGCCAAGACCACCATGACGCACATCGTGTTGGCCGTCCGACTGCGCACGATTCCAAGTGTGACCAGGACACAGCAGCCCGCCATGGCCAGCACGAGAACGGCATCGGTGCTTTCCGGAATGTCCCAGGTCCGCTTGAAT
>JAYGDH010000084.1:0-5834 GCA_046583055.1 Pirellulaceae bacterium
TGCGCATCCGTGACGTCATAGACCTCTCCACAATCGGGAGAGATACACTTCTGGAATGCAATATCAGTCACTGGAAGAACGCTAATCGCTTGTGCTCCTTGAACTTCGAACCACCACGGCCAACTCGTCGTGATCAGTCTAGGTAACCGTCTGCCAATCATCAAGAGACAACCACTCGACACAGCTTTGTCACCGGTACGGCAACCTCTTGCAAACTCTGGTTGGGGCCGTTTACCCGCCTTATCTGAAGCGGCACGATTTCCTGCAAACAGGCCCTAACCTAATTGACTGAAAGAGGTTATCCAATAATTACAACGGTCCCCGCAGAGACTTTCGGCGGTTTGACAGATGGAGAAACGAGGCCTAGAATGTGGGGCTCTCTGGAGGGGGCGGCCTGATCAATCGTCTGGTGGTATTTCAGATGTACGGTAAGAAGGTGAGTCAGAAGCGATGACCAAGAAAAGCCACTTCAAGAAACCTGAAACACGTGTCTACAAGGAACAATTACTGTTTCTCAGGGCACGCTTGCGTGGCGATGTTAACACCTTGGCCGATGCCGCGTTGAAGAAAAAGCGTTCCGAGGCTGGTGGCGATCTATCCAGCATGCCAATCCACATGGCCGACGTGGGAAGCGACAATTTCGAGCAGGAATTCACCTTGGGCCTGATGGAAACCGGGGAAGAAACGCTCGAGCAGATTGAAGATGCCCTTGAACGGATTGAAGACGGAGTTTATGGTATCTGCGTCGAGTGCACCGGGAAGATTCCAAAAACCAGGCTCAATGCCATTCCCCACACTCCACACTGTGTTAAGTGTGCAAGTCAGCTTCAATCAGGCTAGTGGCTATCTGTGTTGAAGGTCCCTAAAAGCCGTTATGTGCTTTTCCTTACCCTAGCGGGTATTGGTGCCTTGCTGGATCTATGGACCAAGGCCTGGGCTTTCGGCTGGTTACCTCCGCAGACACCGACCAATCTGGTCGACAACACCTACTGGATCTGGCAGGATTTTTTCGCTATCCAGACCACCGTCAACCAGGGGGCCCTGTTTGGCATGGGCCAGGGGCAGAGTTTCTGGTTCGCCATCTTATCCCTGGTCGCTGCGATTGGGATCCTGTGCTGGCTATTCATTGCCGGAGCAGCCGAGGATTTACTACTGACCATTTCCCTCGGTTCGGTCATGGGAGGAATTATCGGCAATCTCTACGATCGCCTGGGATGGTGGCATACAGCCGACGTCTTTGCAGGCCACCAGTATGGTGTCCGCGACTGGATCCTGCTGACCTATCAAAATCGCTATCATTGGCCGAACTTTAATATTGCCGACAGCCTCCTGATGCTTGGAGCCGGACTGCTGATATGGCATGCTTACACGCAAGCGGAGCCATCCGGGCAACCCGAGTCGTCGGAATCAAACACCAAGTAACCCCTTCCCATGAATACTGTTTCACCTGACCTGTCCGATCGCTTGCAGTTTGCCGTGGACATTGCACGCCAAGCGGGCGAAGTAACCCTGCAGTACTTCCAGCAGGACAATTACGAGGTTGATCTAAAAACAGACAACTCGCCGGTCACCATTGCCGACCAGCAAGCCGAGCAACTACTGCGAAACCAAATCGCCGCCCGTTTCCCGGAAGACGGCATTATTGGAGAAGAGTACGGAAAAACGGAAGGCAACGGCGATTACTGCTGGGTACTGGATCCGATCGACGGTACCAAGTCTTTTATCAGCGGCGTTCCGCTTTACGGAACATTGGTCGGGGTATTACACCAGCAGCAGGCGGTGATTGGTGTCATCTTCATGCCTGGGCTGGATGAAATGATCTACGCGGGCCAGGGCCAGGGGGCCTGGTATCTGCGGGGAGCCAACAAGCCACAACCAGCCCGGGTTTCCACGCGGGCAAACCTCGAGGATGCCGTGCTGGTCACCACGCAGCTTGATTCTTTTGCCCAACGCCAGGCACAACAAGCGTTCCACGATCTCGAAAAGGATGCTCGCATCACGCGTACCTGGGGAGATTGCTACGGTTACCTGCTGGTCGCCACGGGCCGGGCCGACATCATGCTTGATCCTATCATGAACATCTGGGATGCGGCTGCGATACAACCCATCCTGCAGGAAGCGGGAGGCACTTTCACGGACTGGCAAGGAGCCCCATCGATTCACCAGGGCGAGGGCGTGGGGACCAACGGACACCTGCTGGAAGCAGTCCTGAAAATCACGGCTACTTACCCAAGGCCTTCTTGACCACGGTATCCAGGGCCTCCAGACCGCGGTCACGCTGAACCTCGTAATACCCGACATGGTAATGAATCACTTTTGATTCCCGGTCCAGCACCACGAACAACGGCAACCGGGCTTCGGCAGCACGCGGGTCACCAAGACGCTGCAGGTAACCTGCCGAATCGGCCATCACGGGATAGCTCAGGTTCATGAACTCCACCAGTCGTTTGACCCCACGAATTGCCGCTGACCGCTGCGCCGGGTCAGCCAGTCGCAAGTCGGATGCCACCCCGTAAACCTTCAACCCCTGCTTCTGGTATTTCTGGTAAAGAAAGTCCAGGTAACCAACCTGGCCGTAGGGAGCTTCCAGCGGCTTATCACGGTACTCCCAGAAATGCAGCACCACCACCGATTTTTTCAGACCATCCTCGGGAAACGGCTTTCCCTTCAGGCTTTGCAACGGGAGACTGCTTAATTGCTTTCCCATGGTTCGCTTGGTAATAGCCGCTATCGTGACTTTACGATTCTTCTGCTTACTCACATCCTGGGTTGCCAGCTGGGCAATCTCGAACAAGGGCGTATCACGCAAGCTGCGACGAATACCGGGTAATGTTTCCCTCAGGATCTTCAATTGTTCATCCGTCCAGGCATACTGCTTGCTACCCGGCTTTACCTGGAGCTTTTCTCGCAATTGCACCATCGTATCAAACGCCTGCCGAACCTGTTCTTGCATCTCCGTGGTGAGGGGACGATATTCTGCCATGGCAAACTGCAAGCGATGTTCTTTCCCCTGCCCAAGCACGACGCGGCTATCACCGGCCAGTACCAGTGGCTGTCCTTTTTCCACCCAGAGGGTTCTCTGCAGACCATAGTTATTGGAAACAGTCACTTTCCAGCAAGCTCGTTCGGAAACCTTTTCCGATCCAGTCACACGGTAAGTATCCTTGCCGACCTGCCAACTCTGGCCACTTGCAAGACGACTGCCACCGGCGATCAGTAAGCCTGGAAAACGGACCGTGCTCTGGCGTTCATCATGAGGATGCAACAGGCTCGGGCCTGCGGACTCACCGTTAGCCGGCGCAGTTGCCGCTGCCTTGTCCTGATCTTGCCAGGTCAGTGTGCCGAACTGGCTGGGCCAGGGCCACTGGGCACGCCCGGATTCTTTCAGCAACCAGTCCAGTTGCCATTGATTGGTATCCCGTTGGGTCAGCATCAACTGGAGCGTAAACGGTTGTGGATCGTTTCCCTCTTCTTCTTTGCGCGGCACCAGGGAACCTCGATAGACGGCCTGCCAGGCCCGGGCCGCAGCCGGTTGAGCCGCTGCCCCCATCTCTACAGCAACACCCAGCAAGAGGCCGACCAGCAACGTCGAAAACAGGGTTGAGACACGAATCCGGGACACTCTGCAAGCGGTAATCATCAAGGGACTCCCAGTGATCAACAAGAAAAGGCATACTATGAGACAGTCCAACTAGCTGAATTGTAGCTACTCTCGAGTACGAGAGCGAGTCAGGGAGACTCAACGAAGGGGCTACTTGGAGTTGCAGCCGAGTTTCCAGTCGCTATACTGGGAGCTTGCCGTTATTGGATCGATAAGAGTCGTTCATGCGATTAGGTTAAAGGTGAGTGCCATGGCACGGGTTTGTGAAGTTTGTGGTAAACGGGCTCAGATGGGTAATTCCGTGGAGACTCGTGGAAAAGCGAAGCGTCTAGGTGGTGTCGGTACCAAGATCACCGGGATCACACGACGTAAATTCAAGCCCAACTTGCAGCGTATCAAGGTAACCACGGCTGGTGGCACGACGAAAACGATGCGTGTCTGCACCCAGTGCATCCGCAGCGGCGCGGTCCGCAAGTCGGTTCGAAAGCGTCCATTCCAAGTACCGGAAAAGACGTAGGGCAAATCGTAATCGCTTCGACTGTCCTCGGGCAGTGTTGTGCCCAGCTGCGACTTGCCCGACTCCGGGCTGCCTCTGGTAATCCAGCTTCGTTGGCTGGAATGAGTAATTACGATCGGGAAACGTGATGAGCCTTTCACGCCAAGACGTCGAAAAAATCTCCTTGCTGGCTCGTCTTCAGCTGACCGAAGAAGAACTGACGGTCATGACGGAGCAGCTAAGTCAAATTGTCCAGTACGTCAACCAACTCTCGGAACTGGATACGGAGAACGTGGAACCAATGGCACATGCCGCGGAACTCTCCAACGTCTTTGCGGCCGACCAGTCGCGTCCCAGCCTGGACCGAGAGGATGCGCTGAAAAACGCTCCGAAACGTGACGACCAATGCTATCGCGTACCTGCCGTCCTGGGTGATTAGTGGTGAAATAAAGCTATGTCATCAATTCACACCAAGGCTACCGATTGGTTGATGCAGCTGGAATCCGGAACCTGCACTTCGACAGAAATCACGCAACTCTACCTGGACCAGATCGATCGTCATGACGCAACCATCCAGGCATTCCTGCACGTGGATCACGAAGCAGCGCTGGAACAAGCTCGCGATATTGATAAACGCCGACAGGCAGGCAAACCGGTCGGACGGCTCGGAGGATTACCGGTTGCTGTCAAGGATATCCTTTGTTCACTTGACCAGCCCACGACCTGCGGCAGCAGGCAACTAGAACACTTCAAGCCTCCCTATGACGCCACGGTAGTCGCCAAATTAAAACAGGAAGACGCTGTGCTGATCGGTCGGACCAACATGGATGAATTTGCCATGGGCAGTTCGACTGAAAATTCCGCCTTCCAGTTAACCCGCAACCCCTGGGATGTCGAACGCATTCCCGGTGGCAGCAGCGGGGGCGCAGCCGCCTGTATAGCTGCTGCCATGGCCCCGCTGTCCATTGGCACCGATACCGGGGGATCCATACGACAACCGGCTGCTCTCTGTGGCGTCAGTGGCATGAAACCAACCTATGGTCGAGTCAGTCGTTACGGCCTGGTAGCCTTTGCCAGCAGCCTGGACCAAGTCGGACCATTGGCCGGTGACGCGGAAGACCTGGCCCTGCTGATGGAAGTCCTTGCCGGCCACGACCCACTCGATTCGACCTCGGCTCCCATCGCTGTCCCTTGCTACACGGAGACAGTCCAGCAACCGCTGGAGGGCCTCCGGGTCGGCTGGATTCCGGAACAATTCCATAGCGGCCTGGACCCGGAAATCGAAACCGCAACCCAGGAAGCCCTGGCGGTATATCGCTCGCTGGGAGCTACCGTGCAGGAAGTCGCTCTGCCACATGCCCGTTACGGTATCGCGACCTACTACATTATCGCACCCTGCGAAGCATCTGGTAATCTTGCTCGCTATGACGGCGTGCACTATGGATATCGCACGGATGAACAAACCATGCTGACTGAACTTCGAGAACAACGACAGGTGGCTGCCGCCCCAACGGACGTCGAGAGTCCGCTGGTTCGAATGTACCGCAAGACTCGTTCCGAGGGGTTCGGTTCGGAGGTCAAGAGGCGCATCATGCTCGGCACCTATGCTCTCAGCAAGGGCTACTACGATGCTTACTACCTGAAGGCCCAAAAGGTGCGACGACTCATTCGCGATGACTACGACCAGGCTTTCCAGGAGGTGGATGTCCTGCTGGGACCGGTAACCGCTTCACCCGC
>JAYGDH010000162.1:0-2614 GCA_046583055.1 Pirellulaceae bacterium
GCCAGTTCCGCCACACCCGCATTAAACTGATAACTCACGCTTTATATGCCATTTGGGCCTGCTGCTTCAAGGGGGTGTGAACCGACCATCCTCAGAGATTGTCGGTTAATAGCGTGGCTTTTCAGGATCCACGGTCTGTGACCAGGCATCAATTCCACCCGCCATGCTGAGCACATCCTGGAATCCCTGCTGGCGCAACCAATGGGTCACCTGCAGACTACGGCCACCAAGGTGACAGTAAACCACCACGGACGTGTCCCGGTAATTGTCTAACTCACCGAGACGAGCCTGTAACTCGCTCATCGGCAACAACATCGATTTTTCGATATGAACCAAATCGTATTCAACCTGTTCCCGGCAGTCCAGCAGCAGGAACGATTCCCCGGAATCAAGGCGGGCTTTCACTTGCTGCGTATCGATTTCCAGTTTAGGTTGGTCTGAATCAGCTTGCATCACTACCTTTTAACTCGTGTAGAAAACAGTAAGATCCCTCCTGTTACCGTACTGTCACGCGGTCCAGGACGAAACTGAAACTAGCATGTCCACGTGGGAGTGTCTATCGCCGATGGGACCTGGTCTTAAGAGGATCGGGGACCGGCTGGATTCTCCCACTCGAGGCTTCCCGGTATGACCGATATTTCACCTGACAAATCACGACAATTCGCCACGCTGGTGGTGGAACGGTTGCGCCAGGCAGGCTACCAGGCCTACTGGGCCGGGGGCTGCGTACGTGACGAGATCCTGGGAATCACACCGCAAGATTACGACGTGGCCACCAGTGCCGTACCGGACCAGATCGAGGAAGTATTTCACGACCGCAAAACATTGGTCATTGGGGCCAGTTTCGGTGTCATTACGGTCCTTGGCCCTCGATCTGCAGGACAGATCGAGGTGGCCACGTTTCGCCGGGATGCCACCTACAGCGACGGTCGGCATCCGGATCATGTCTCATTTACCACCGCCGAAGAAGATGCCAGTCGCCGCGACTTTACCATCAACGGCATGTTCTTCGATCCCCTGGAAAACCAGGTCATTGATTTCGTTGCTGGACAAGCTGATCTAGAACGCAAGTTGATTCGCGCCATCGGTGATCCACAACTGCGTTTTGCGGAAGACAAGCTGCGTATTTTACGTGCGGTACGTTTCGCAGCCACGTTTGGATTCCAGGTTGAAGCCGGCACGCGCGCCGCAATCGACCGGCATGCCCAGGAGTTAAAGGTGGTCAGCGCCGAACGCATCACGGTGGAAATGCAGCGTATGCTGACTCACCCAGGCCGCTCCACCGCGGTGCAGTTGCTCCAGGAAACGGGGCTCCTGGCCATCATTTTCCCGGAATCAGAAGCTACTCAAGATGGCTTCATGGATCGCTTCCAGGTCGCCCTGGCTGGCCTGGACAACCTTGACACCGCGGACTTCGCCACGGCCCTGGCACTCCTCTGGAGCCAACTGGTACCCACTGCAGACCGTGGCCTCACCGAGTCCGTCATGCGACGGATGAAGCTGAGCAATGAGGCCATCAAGTCCATTACCTGGATGCTGGATCACGAACCCCAGGTGGTCCAGGCCGAAACGATCGCCTGGCCAGACCTGCAACGGATTCTCATCGATCCACGGATCGATCACCTGCTCGCCCTGGCAGCTGCCCGACAACAGGCCCGGCAGTTACCCATGACGGGTATCGAGGCCTGTCGGCAGAAACAGTTGCTGGCCCCGGAAAAACTCAATCCACCGCCATTACTCAGTGGCAACGATCTCCAGGAACTGGGGCTGCCAGCGGGTCCGTTGTTTCGCGAAATTCTGGAAGAAGTCCGCAACGCCCAATTGATGGAACAGCTACAGGACAAGCAGCAAGCCCTGGAATGGGTTCGGTCCCGCTGGCCCGGCTAATCCTGGCCAGACTGCCATGGACAAACCGGCAGGCCCATTCTAGGATTTGACCATCCTCTAACGAGACGTTCTTCGTCATCATCTTCTGGGAGACTTTCGGAAATGGAATACCTTGACCTGGCAATGCGTTGGCTACACATCATCCCGGCAATCGCCCTCGTTGGCGGCACGATTTTCATGCGGGTTGCCGTGCTGCCCGCCTGCAACCAGTTGGATGAATCCCTGCGAGCCTCGGTCCAGGAAAACGTCCGGCGAGGCTGGTCCCGACTGCTGATGCCTTCCATCCTGTTCCTGCTGATTAGCGGCTTTGTGAATACGGCCAACATCTCCATGAACTACCAATTCGACGGCAATTACTACATGCAACTGCTGGGCGTCAAACTTTTCCTGGCGATTGCTATCTTTTACATTGCCAGCCTGCTGGCCGGTCGCAGTGAAGGAGCTGTCAAGTTCCGAGAGCGGCAGGAATTCTGGCTCAACGTCAATATCCTGCTGGCCGTGCTGCTGATCTGCATCGCCGGAGCCATGCGGCTGACCGACCGGGAGAAAAAGGAGCCTGCGCCGCCGGAGTCCGGTACGGTCAGTGCCCACGGGTTGGACGGGGATAGCTCCATCCGCCTGAACGGGTAAAACAAAGGGATGGATGCCCTCTGCTGAACGGAACAGGGAGTCTTTTCGCATCGTTTTCAGGAACACTACCACGATGGACAAGAAAGCCAAGAAGCGA
>JAYGDH010000185.1:0-5955 GCA_046583055.1 Pirellulaceae bacterium
TGCCAGATCGCATCTCGTTCCAGCCGCTCCGCAAGGATTCCGGTCAAGCCGCCGTAACTGCCAAAAGTACTGGCGCCGGGATAGCTCGCCCCGGGACGGCCCTTGTGGCCGTCGGAGTTGGCGACAATACCAATGCGATAGCCACGCTTGAAAGCATCGGCCAGCATCCACTCGAAGGTACCCCAGGCGGAATGGACTTCGACCACGGGTTCCAGGTCAGCATCGTGGCGCGCAAGATCGGCATACCTACCACCCACGAGAGGTGTCAACATCACGTCAGGACGGTAGGGGGCAAGTGTGTCAAAGAGGTCTTCGACAGTGTGACTGCAGTCGTCGCGTGATTCATCCGGTGTGACAAGGGCCCGGCAACTGCGGCTGATCATGCCCGTGCCTTCCTTGCGGAACAGCACGTTGCGATCACCACCGAGCCCCGTGTTGCCGCTCCACTCCCATCCCGGGAAGGTGATGAAGTGACCGGGCTCATGATGACGCGCCGTGGTCTCCTGGATGGTCTCCCAGAAAGCATCTGTAATCTGAAAGTCGTTGCCCTGGTGGGCGCAGGCGTCGAGAAACCCCCAGTTGCGGGCAAAGTGAAAGTATTCATCAATCGTGTTGGTGCCAACCGTTTCTTCGCTCTGTCCGTGCAGGTCGGCCCAGTAGCGATTGCACACATGCTGCTCAGCGACACGAATTGGGTTCGTGGCCGTCGTCAGTCCGGTCTTGAAATCGATGATCTCCAGTCGCTGAATTCCAACCTCGTCGGAAATCTGGTGATGCTTTTCCCAGGGCTGGTCCACGGGGTTGCCCCAGGTGTCTTCACGCTTGATGCGGACGGTGATGGTTTGGCCAGGAATGGCCTGGGACGGGGCGACGGCAACCAGTCGGACAGGTGGACCGGCCACGATACGAAAACCTGGGGAGGGATCGAGCGCCTCGTACTGGTAAGTAGCATAGCGATCGACGAGTACGCGTAGTTGAAAGTGAGTTTCCAGGAAGGTTTGCAGACGCCAGCCGGGTGACCCACTGCTGCGATCGCCGATAACCACCGTGATCGTGTCCCCCTCACTTAAGTAACCCTGGAGGATCTTGATATAGAGAGTACGGCCCCACGGGCGAATGTTATCCTTGACGTCGTATCGGAGGTGAAGGTGGGCACCGTTGGAAGCAGTCGCGGTCGTGTAGTTGGCTTGCGCAGGCTCGTTGAACTGGGGAGTGCCGCAGTCGGTGGGAAACCGCATCGTGATCTTAAGGGAGCCAGTGTCATCGACGCCAGCGGGGCCGGCCGTGTAGGTCAGGGAACAGGTTTGATAACTGCCGGCAGCTAAGTCTCCGTGCAGTGTGCAGTGGGCGGTACCGAGCGAGGCGTTGCGGGTCGTGGTCATGTTCTCTCGTCGTGGCTGGGAAGTTCCTGGGCAGTAAGCCGGGGACCGGCGATTATGAACTAGCTGTGCCTGGAAGACCAGCGGTTGGGATCCATTCCAGGTGCCTCGCGACGCATGTTGGCAGGCTTGTTCTTGCCGTCCAGGGTGGCGTGCCGTTGGTTGCGCGATCCAAGTAACGCCCGGATCTCGGGTGACAAACTAGCGAGGTCGGTGGTTTCCCACTCGTCTACATCGTGGATAGGGCCGGCCCAGGCCGGGCGGTAGGCGATAGCCAGCATCTCCCGGGAGCGAGTTCCGATATTGGGAAAGTTGCCATGAAAGACGCCGTGATGAATCAGTACCGCTGAGCCGGCCGCCACGGTGACCATCACCTCGTCCGGGTGCGATTCGTACCGCAGGTACGGATTAGCGTCGGCATGCAGGCAAAGATGAGATCTGGGTACGACGCGAAACGGAGAAACATCCGGCGTCAGGTCATCGAGGTAATAGAGTACGCGGATCAGCACTGGGCAGCTGCCCTCGTAACCAAAAATCGCGGACCCGTAGGGCTGACCGTCGGTATGCAGGCTGATCCCGGGGTGCCCCGGATCACTGCGAGCATAGGCGTAGGTCATCATCACGAGCTGGTCGCCCAGGAGGGCCTCGAGGAAACGGATCGTGGGAGGATGGCCAACCAGGGCGGTGAGAGCAGGTCCGGAAAACTGAACATTGCCAGTGGTACGCTGGTGCTCGCTGTAATCCACGGCAGTGGTTTCCAGGGAGGCGGTTTCAGTCTTGAGCAAGGCAATCTCGTCAGCCGTCAACAGGTTAGGGAGTACCAGGTATCCCTCGGTTTCAATCTGCTGGACCTGTTGCGCGTACGTCAATGCTGACCAGTCTCGACGATCGATGTTCGGTGAATCCATGCTAGGGAGCCGTCTGCTCCTGGATCGATTTCACGGCGGCGGCAGCCCGGAATTTGATAATCCGGTGACCCCACTCGATGGTTTTCTTGGCCGGCGCAAGGTTCACGCCATTGATACTGAATTTTCCGGCTGCAATACGCTCACGCGTGCGAACGCTGGCCGGGTCGACAGCCATCATCATGGCCGTCATGCCGAAATCGTCGTGGTAGCCCTCCGGCTCTTGCTTGATGCCCTGTTCCTCCAGCCACTTGGCCACCGCGGCAAAATCATAGTATTCGGGGACGTAATGAATGCGAGACTTCCCGCCAGCCCACTGGTCGTTTAATTGCCTGGCAACCAGCTTCATTCCCTGCTGGTTACCACCGCTGTCGCCGATCAGGACAATGTGCTGGAAGCCGTGCGTGCGAAAGGAACGACAGATATCCGTGAGCAATGCCTGGTAGGTGGCCTCCGTCAGGCTCACGGTTCCCGGGTATTTCATGTGGACGGTAGGAGGGTCAATGTCCCCCTCCGGCACAAAGGGGATGATAGGGGCGATGAGGGCGTTGCCGAGTTGGCGGGCGATGGCCTCGGTGGTGCCACGCAACACCACGTTATGCTTGCCGGTAACCAGGTAGGGACCGTTCTGCTCGACACCACCGGTCGCGATAATGACGGTCGTCTTTCCCGCCTTGAGGGCGTCGCGGACTTCCATCCAGGTCATGTCCTCAATCCGCAGCGTGTCGGCGGCAGCGATGGGACGAGGCCCGTCGGGATCCGGGGCCACTGGATCAGGCTTGGCAGCGACCTGGAAAGCAGCCAGGGGTAGTAGTGAGAATCCAGCGAGTCGCAACATGATGATTTACTCCGCGGGCAAGAGGAAAAGCATGGAAGAGCAGTATCCCGCCTCGGGACTGCGGGTCGAGGTCCTCCAATATACCCAAAGGCGGCAAGGCCTGCTGCCAAGGGGCTGGACGTCCCAACCCGTGCAATTTATCTGCAGCCGCCTCCTAATCGCGACGAGGGGATGATTTTCCGGTCCTTCTATCTCACTTTGGAATAAGGACTTACGAAGAAAAAAACCATCGATTGGCGCGCGGTAGGCCTGTCGCTTATCATTCAAGGGTCAGAATCCTGCCGATAAGCAGGGTATAATGGCACATTGACTGCAGGTGGGTGTTTAGGAAACAAGGAAGAACGGAATGCTCAGCATCTATGGTAAACAGCGACGTCGTTCCCAGGGCTTTTGCGATGGCCTCAGCCGTCGTGGATTTCTCCAGGTAGGTGGCATGGCCTGCGGCGGCCTCTCACTGGCCAATATGCTGGCACTGGATGCCCAGGCAGGAACCGGTTCCAACCATCGCGCGATCATCAATATCTACATGCCGGGCGGTCCCTCGCACATCGATTTGTGGGATCTGAAGCCGGATGCACCGGCGGAGATCCGCGGTGATTTCAGCCCCATCAAGACCAATGTCCCAGGCATTGAAATCTGCGAGATGTTTCCGCAGATGGCCAAGATGATGGATAAGTTTATTCCGATTCGTTCTATTTGTGATGCCGATGGACGCCATGATGCGTACCAGTGCATGACGGGTTGGAAGAAAGGTGGTCAGCAGCCCCGGGCGGGGCGGCCGAACTTTGGCGGCTGGGTTTCCCACCTCCAGGGTCCAGTGAACCAGGCCGTGCCGGCCAACGTGTCGCTGATGTATCCCACCGGTAACGGAACCTGGGGTGAGACTCAACATGGTGGTTTCCTGGGCGTCTCGCACGCACCTTTCGGCATGGTTGAGAAAGATCCCATGAAATCCTCCAGTAACATGGTGTTGCGAGGAATTACCCTGGACCGCCTGGCGGATCGGGATGCCTTGCGAAACTCTTTCGATCGGTTCCGGCGTGATATCGATAACAGTGGCACTGCGGAAAGTATGGATGTCTATCACCAGCAGGCGCTGGGGATCCTGACAACATCGAAACTCGTGGAAGCCCTGGACCTGAGCAAGGAGGATCCTCGAGTTCTCGAACGTTACGGGAAAAACGATGCGACGTACCAGCGAGATGGAGCACCGAAGATGGTACGTAATTTCTGCGTGGCCAGGCGACTGGTGGAAGCGGGTGCACGTGTCGTGTCCATGAATTACAGTCGCTGGGATTGGCACGGCGGTGATGGGATGAACTTCCCCCGCAGTCGCCAGGAATTTCCCTTGCTGGACCAGGGATTGTCCGCCTTGATTACCGATCTCCACGAACGTGGCTTGGATAAGGATGTCTCCGTGGTGCTGTGGGGCGAATTCGGCCGCACCCCGAAGATCAATAAGAATAACAGTCGTGATCACTGGCCGCGCGTCTCCTGTGCGATGCTTGCCGGTGGTGGCATGAAAACCGGCCAGGTAATCGGGAGCACGAACAAGTACGGGGAACATGCCGTTCAGCGTCCCGTTAAATTCCAGGACGTGTTCGCAACGCTGTACAAGAATGCGGGCATCGATTCCGGGAAGGTTCGCTTCTTCGATAAGTCTGGTACGCCACAATACATGGTGGAACCGGGCATTCAGCCGATCCGGGAAATCATCTAGCGTCGGCACCCTGCCGAGCGCGGTCCTGGTAGCCAACCCTGTACAGGCCGGTGCGCATCGATTCCAATACCTGACGCAATGCGGGTGAAGGCTTTGTAAAGGCCAGTCGCTGCATGGAAATTCCCAGGTTCCGGGGCAGGTTGCTATGAAGCAGGTACTGAGTTGGGCTGTGTTCGTGCTGGTTGTCGTTGCCGGCCCTGCTGCGATGCCGGCCGCAGAGACCCGGGCACCGAATATCGTCATGGTCTTCATCGATGATATGGGCTGGGGAGATTTCTCCTGTTTCGGTAACCGGGACGCCAAAACCGAACACATCGACCGATTGGCGGCCGAGGGGATTCGCTTCGAACAGTTTTATGTCAATTCACCAATCTGTTCGCCTTCCAGAACCGCCATTACCACGGGGCAGTATCCCCAGCGGTGGAAAATTACCTCGTACCTGGCGCACCGCAAGTTGAACCAGCAACGCGGTATGGCCCAGTGGCTGGATCCCGCGGCACCCACGTTGGCACGCTTCCTGCAGCAGGCGGGATATGCGACTGGCCACTTTGGTAAGTGGCATATGGGCGGGCAGCGCGACGTGGACAATGCCCCGGCTATCACGGACTACGGGTTCGACACGTCACTGACTAATTTCGAAGGGATGGGGCCGAAACTGTTGCCACTAACCCTCAAACCTGGCCAGGAAAAGCCCGGACGGATCTGGGGTGATGCCCAGCGACTGGGTGACGGTTACCGTTGGATGCTGCGATCCAGGATTACCGGTGGTTTCGTGGATGAGGCGATTCCTTTCATCAAGAAGGCCCGTGACCAGGAGAAACCGTTCTACATCAATCTCTGGCCCGATGATGTCCACAGTCCGTTCTGGCCGCCGGTCGATCAATGGGCTGATGGCAAACGGGGACTCTACCTTTCTGTGCTGGCGGAGATGGATCGACAACTGGGGAAACTGTTTGACCTCATCCGTAACGACGAGCAATTGCGAGATAATACGCTGATCCTCGTCTGCTCGGATAACGGGCCCGAACAGGGTGCCGGAACGGCCGGGCCGTTTCGCGGATTTAAAACGCATTTGTTCGAGGGGGGGATTCGCTCACCGCTGATTGCCTGGGG
>JAYGDH010000214.1:0-6545 GCA_046583055.1 Pirellulaceae bacterium
CGGCTCAATGAGACAGTGCAGCCCAGTGCCGCCCTGGCACTTTCTGTCCTCGCATTAAGCCAGTATCACGTCGAGGCAGGTGCTCCGGAAAAAGCAATTGCCCAGATCGAGAAAGCCAAGACAGGCGTGTTGGCAATTGCCCAACGGCCGATTGCCGAGGGCACTACCCTGTTTGGGAGTGAAACGATGTTTCGCCGCTATGCCCAGGATTCGCACATGCTGGCCTTGCGTGCCTACATTGGTACCCTGCCGACCTCGAAGACGCCTGATAAGAATATTCAGCAAGCCAAGGATGTCATGTCCAGTCTCAAGACCGTGGTAGGCAGCTCGGCAAAGGGTAACGAAACCCTGGTTGCTATCTATTACAGCCTGGCCCGTGACCTGGAGTCACAGTTGGCCCTGAGCAAGACGGAAACTGCCAAGAAAACATTAGCCCAGGGTTTCCAGACATTCCTGGATGAAGTCGGCAGCAATTCCAATGAGTTTAATGTCAAGAACTGGGTGGCAGAAACGCTCTATGGACTGGGGAAAGGATTCGACACCGATGCCAAGTCGCTGACCGTGGAAGCAAAACAGTATTACGGGAAATCGATCAAGGCCTATGAGTCCATCGTCAGCAAGGCCAAGTCAGATCCGAAATTCTTACATGCCGATCCGGCACAGCAGCAACGGCTGGTGTTGAGCCTGAAGCTGCGACTGGCCAAGGCGAAGCGACAGTTGCGAGATTTCCAGGGAGCACTCGACTTGTTTCGCGAGATCCTGGTCTCCAGGGGAACGATGCTGGACGTTCAAATTGAAGCGGCACGTACCTACCAGCTCTGGGGCGATGATACAAAACTGTCCAATACCAAGCGGCAACAGAAATACCTGAAGGCCATTTCCGGATCCTATCCCGACGAAAAGACAAAGCGGAACACGGTCTGGGGGTGGAGCCAGTTGGGTAAAATCACGGGCAGGTATCCCAAGTTTCAGGATCAATTTTACGAGGCGCGGTACAACATGGCCGTCTGTCGGTACAAGTACGCTCTTCGCAAGACAGCGAAATCAGCGGATCGGAAAAAATACATGCGTTACGCGAAAATGGAAATCATGAACACTCACCAGCTTTATCCAAAAATGGGCGGCAAATCATGGATGACGCGCTATAACAGCCTGCTGGTGAAAATTCAAAGAAATCTTGGTGAAAAGACGACGGGGCTACCCAAGAAAGCAACCTAGAGAAATCGCGTAAATACCGGAAATTTCGTGTTCACTGGTTTTAATTCGAAGGCCTTGCGGACTACAATCGTGTTTCTGCGAACAGTTCCTGCAAAGGCATTGGATCGAAGTGATTAACTAAAGGAGAGTTTGATGAAAAAGTTGACCTTGTTGCTGCTGGTCACGATGCTCAGCCTGGTGGGCATGACCCGTGATTTGTCCGCACAGGTTGCTGACCAGGTTTACCTGGGAAAAGGCGCTCCGGTCCGGGGAGTCATTACCAAGATGTCTGCTGCTGAAATTACGGTCACTATCAATACGGTCGATCGCAAGTATGCAGTGAACCAAATCCAGCGTGTTTCCTTGGCAGATGCGTCGGCAGGTCTGCAGATGGCCTTGAGTTCTATTCGGAGTCGACGAATTGAAGAAGCAAAAACTGAACTCGATAAAATTGATGCCAGTGCCATCAAGAACAAGTACGTGAAGCAGGAGGTCCTGTATTCCCAGGCCTACTGTGCAGCACACCTGGCCTTGCTGGGCCAGTTCGACATCGGCAAGGCTGGTGGTTTACTGAAGGCCTTCGTGGATGGTCACAAGGATAGTTACCATTATTACGAAGCCCAGCAATTGTTCGGAGACCTGGCCGTTACCAATGGAAGTTACGCTATTGCTGCCGAGGCCTACGCGACAATCCGCCAGGCTCCATGGCCGGAATACCAGTTGCGAGGTTCAGTGCTGCAGGCCAACGCCCTCATCGGCAGCGGCCAGTTTCCCAAGGCGTTGACCAGTTACGAGGCCGTTCTGAAGGTGCGTCCCAGTACACCCGAAGGTCGGCAACAGCACACGCTGGCCCAGGTTGGCAAGGCACGCTGCCTGGCAGAAACCGGTAAGGCGACCGAGGGTGTTGCCATGATCCGTGACGTGCTCAAGAATAATGACCCCAAGGATCAACCGCAATTATTCGGACGCGCGTATAATGTCCTGGGGGCGTGCTACCGGAAGGACAACAAGCCGCAGGATGCCCTGCTGGCTTACCTGCATACAGATTTGTTATTTTACAGTGAGCCCCAGGTTCATGCCGAGTCACTTTATTACCTCAGCCAGTTGTGGGCGTCCGTCAAGAAAACGGATCGCGCTAACCGGGCCAGAGGATTGTTGCGACAGCGCTACGCAAGTAGCGTCTGGGCTAACAAGGAACAGTGACTTTCATGAACAGGCCTGTGTGAATAGAGAGAAGATGAACGGTGGCGAGTAGTTTGGTTTACTGACGTAAATCGCTGGCCGCCGAAAACACCTGAATTTCAGTTCTGGCTGAACCCCCCCCCCACATTGGAGATCAACATGCGGCGTAAAGAATTTTTCAAACACCCGGCGACATTCGTTTGCTGGTTGGCAGTTTTTTGTATGGCGTTGGGAGTGGTCCAGGTTTGGAATCTCAACGGTGCGAGTACCGTCGTTGCCCAGGAGGGGGAAGAACCTGGTGATGCAGAGGCCGGTGATGAAGAGGCCGGTGAGGAAGCGGAAGCCGAATCAGGTGCCGCTGAAGCCAAGGAGGAAAATAAGCCTCCGGAGAATTACCTGGCGTGGATGTTCGAGGCACTTGGTATTCTTTACACGGTTGTTTTCCTCGCGCTCTCCTTTACCCTGGTCGCCTTTTTCGTGATGAATCTGCTCACGGCACGGCGTGAAAATGTTTGCCCCGTGGCGTTGGTAGAAGAATTCGAAGAGTTTTTGAATGAAAAACAGTACCAGGAAGCTTACGAGATGGCTAAGAACGATGATTCGTTCCTGGGACAGGTTTTGGCCGCTGGCCTGGCCAAACTCTCCGCCGGTTATGCCCAGGCCCTGGAAGCTATGCAGGAGATCGGTGAAGAAGAAAATATGAAGCTCGAACATCGCCTTAGCTACATGGCGCTGATTGGAACCATCAGCCCGATGGTTGGACTCTTCGGTACCGTGCATGGCATGATCGATGCTTTCCGAAAGATTGCTCAGACAACAACCGGAAGCCCCAATCCTAGCGAATTGGCAAAGGGTATCTCCAAGGCGTTGTTTACCACCCTGCTGGGATTGGCAATCGCGATTCCTGCCATCCTGGCCTACAATATCCTGAAAAACAAAGTGTCACGTCTGGTCCTGGAAGTTGGAATCCTCAGCGAAGGACTTATGAATCGATTTGAAAAAGTTGGAGGTGCAAAGAAGTAACATGCGCTTGCGACGTAAAGGTGATGGCGGCGTTTTTGAAGCCGACCTGACTCCCATGATCGATATGACCTTCCAGTTGATCGCCTTTTTTATGGTGATTATCAATTTTGCTCAGACCGAGCAGAACGACAAGGTTAAGTTGCCGGACAGTTCCCTCGTCAAGGCACCTGATAAGCCGTTTGAGCATCAGGTAATTATACACCTGACGCAGGACGGAAAGGCCATTGTTAGTGGGCAGATGATGCTTATCGATGGCATGGGAATTATCCTGGGACGAGAAGCTCGGGCCCTGGAAATTACCCAGAATCGGGTTTCGGATGCAACGATCGTGGTACGTGCTCACAAGTGGGCTCGCGCGGGTGATGTCCAGCGATTGATTAAGAAGTGCCAGGAATATGGCTTTGAGAAGTTCGCTCTGCGCGCCGAAGGCAGGCAGGGACAGCCAAAGTATATCTCGGGTAGCTAGACGAGAGATTTAGAGAACAATAACGAGCAGCTAGGTAAAATAGTTCATCATGAAAATTCGACACTCAACCAGTAGCGGGCAGGACAAGATTGAACTGCAGATGACATCGATGATTGACATCGTGTTTCAGTTGCTGGTCTTTTTTGTCATGACTTTCAAAATCGTGGCCCAGGAAGGTGATTTTAGCATCAATATGCCCCAGGCTTCACCGCAATCAGCACCACCGGATCAGGTTGAGTTTCCGGTGTTGAAGCTTTACCTGGAATCCAATGGTGGTGCCTTGGCCGGCATTACGTTGCAGAACGAAGGGTTTGGCAATGACGTCGGGACCGCCTTCAAGGCCTTGAACGCGAGAATTATCGAGCATATTGGAACTGATTCCGGGCCTGGTAGTAACCAGGAAACGGCCCAGATCGAGATTGGCTTTGACGCTGACCTGCATTATGAGCATGTCATCGGCGCCGTGACTGCGGTTTCCGGCTATAAGCGAGACGGCAAGGTTGTCAAGCTGATCGAAAAGATCCAGTTCCTACCCAGTGTCGGAGGTGGAGCTTCCACGGTTACGCCGTAGCAGTTGTCGCCCTCTCTTGTGCACTTCTTAGCCTGCCCCGCTGCCACTCAGGCACGTGGGTGAAATCGGTTGTGTACCATTTTCAGCCGGGATTGATCCACGTGAGTATACCGTTGTGTCGTGGCAATACTGGCGTGGCCTAGAAGCTCCTGGACATGTCGCAAATCAGCTCCGCCCGCCAGCATGTGAGTGGCAAACGTATGACGCAGTGTGTGCGGGCTGATCTTTCCAGGGGCTCCCACTCGCAGTGCATATTTCTTGACGATCGCCCAGATGGCTTCACGACGCAGTAGTTTTCCGCTGCGGGAAAGCAGCACCCAGGAATTGGCTGGATCGTGGATGGCCGCCAGGCGTGGCCTTTCCTGTTCCAGGTAGGTTGCTAGCGCCTGGCAGGCAGGGCGGCCCAGCGGGGTCAGGCGTTGCTTGTTACCCTTGCCGTTACAGCGACAGAACCGTTCTTTCAGGTGCAGGTCCGAAACAGTCAGTCGGGATATTTCCGAGGCGCGGCATCCGGTGGCATAGAGCAACTCCAGTAACGCCCGGTCGCGCAGAGGAAATGAATCACCAGTGGAAGGAGCATTCAGGAAATCGGTTACCATGGTAGGCGCCAGTACATCCGGAACACGCTGCCAGATCTTCTGGCTTCCCAGTAATTCGGCAACGCTGTCGGTAAGGACGCCTTCGAGTTGCAGGTAGCGAAAGAAAATCTTGACCGAGACAATATGTCGTGCCATGCTGCTTGGCGCCAGGCCCTGGCGTTTTAACCAGGCCACGTAGTTGGCCAGGTCGTCAATCGAGAGCTTCGCGAGTGGCCGTTTCTTGACCCAACGGCCAAATCGCTGGAGGTCGCGACGGTAGGCAGCCACACTGTTCTCCGCCAGGTGACACTCGCTTAGTAGATAAGTTTGAAACGAATTGACCCACCGTTCAAAGTGGCCACCCTTTTTTTCTTTGGGGCGCTGTAGTAGGCGGCGTTTCAGGGAGGACATGGATACAGTCTCTTGATCGAATAATCTCGAAGTCGTGGCCGGAAACCGGTGCTCCAGGCCCTTGGCTATCGTGGCTATCGGCAAATAACGGTAACAGGTTCGGGGAAAGTTCGTTGAGTAGGTTTATACGGGTCTCGCGAAAAGCAGGGAGGATGTTAGAGAAACTATCCCTTATCTTAGCCGAAGTGACTTCGACTCAACAATGAATCGGTGTAAAATGGTTGCTGGATACAAAGTCATGTGGGTGTTGTGCTAGGTGCGTTATGAAGATCTTGGTCACGGGTGGTGCGGGTTATGTTGGTTCCCATGCGGTTCGACGCATGCAGGAATCCGGACATGATATCTGGGTTTACGACAATCTTTCCACGGGGCATCGCGAGTCGGTCTCGGCCGGGCAATTGATCGAAGGTGATTTGTCCGACCAGTCCCGTCTGCAGGCCCTACTGGCCGACCAGGCGATTGATGTCGTGATGCATTTCGCAGCATCATCCCTGGTCGGTGAATCGGTTGCGAATCCGGGCAAGTACTACCGGAACAATGTACTGGGAACTTTCTGTT
This sequence comes from Pirellulaceae bacterium, assembly GCA_046583055.1. Classification (GTDB taxonomy): domain Bacteria; phylum Planctomycetota; class Planctomycetia; order Pirellulales; family Pirellulaceae; genus JAZADA01. The sequence continues at coordinate 5,987 of JAYGDH010000214.1, forward strand.
TACTGGAAGCCATGCGGCATGCTGAAGTTCGTAAAATTGTCTTTTCCAGTACCACGGCCGTTTATGGAGAGCCGGAAGCCATACCGATTCACGAAGGCTTGCCACGGGTGCCCGTCAATCCGTATGGACAGTCGAAATATATCGTGGAAGAGATGTTGAATGATTACAGCAGGGCCTATGAGTTTGGATGTGTTGCGCTACGTTACTTCAATGCAGCCGGGGCAGCGGGCGACGGATCGATTGGAGAAGATCATGACCCGGAGAGCCACTTGATTCCCTTGCTTCTACAGGTAGCCCTGGGGCAACGTAACGATATTACCCTGTTCGGTGATGATTATCCGACACCTGACGGTACTTGCGTGCGAGATTACGTGCACGTGGATGACCTGGCCCAGGCCCATGAACTGGCACTGGGACAATTGGAACTTGGTACCTGTCTGTATCTGAACCTCGGAAGCGAAACCGGCTCCAGTGTCCGCGCGGTGATCGAGGCCTGCCGCTGCGTCACCGGGCATCCGATTCCGGTGCTTGCTGGTGAACGTCGGCCCGGTGATGCGCC
>JAYGDH010000262.1:0-2241 GCA_046583055.1 Pirellulaceae bacterium
GAAACCACGGTTTACGGTTTGCTGGCAGCGGTTGATCCGCCGGATATTACCTACGGTTTTGGTCAGTTGACGATTAATTCCGGCGGCTCCGGTGAAGGTGAAGCACTTGATATCAATGGTGATGGTGCTGTCACGCCGGTCGATGCCCTGAGTGTTATCAATGATCTGAATCGTAACGGTTCACGTGCTGTGGGTAGCGGCGCCGAAGGTGAAACGGCAGCAATGGAGGCCCGCTTCGATGTCAATGGTGACAACTTTATTTCACCAGCAGATGCGCTGCTGGTGATCAATCACCTGAACGATAAGGCCCAGAGTGGCGAGGGCGAAGGTGGCGAGGGCGAAGGCGAAGCAGCTGTCATGGGGCCCCTGCCGGAAAACTCCACTAGCCGAAGCAGCCTCGAGTCAACGCTCGAGGAGCAGCAGGCTGACCTGTTGGCAGAGGCCGTTTTGTCGACCGTTGATCCTGCCAGGAACCTTGCCAATCATGTCCAGGATTCAAGTGACCGGGATAGGGACCAGCTCACCAGTAGTGAAGAAGCTGGCAACCAGTCGGATAATTGGCTTGATGACCTGGCCGCTGACGTGTGGCAGGCTTGGATTTCCTGATCCAGCCGCTGGCCAACGGCAGGTAAAATCGTCCGCTTTCGGGTAGAATCCGCTGCGTTGTACGTATGCCGCGATTTTCTCGTGGCTGTCACCAGTTGCGGAAAACGCGCCCCGGGGCGCCTCTGCGGCGAGCGGGCGTGGTTTCGATACCATCCTGGGCCGTCTGACCAGCAACGCCCTCTACCTGTAGGATTGTGGCACATACGTCTTTTAGGGGCTACAATTTCTTGTTCAGCACACAGGTGTTATTGACCAGGCCGGCGGCTGCCAGGCCAGCTGGGAAGACCTGTTTCGCTTGCCCTTTCCGGTGAGACTCGACAATATGAAAATCAGCCAGATTCCGCAGGTGGTTCGCAACGTGCGACGTTGGACTGAGATCCTGCGTATCCTGAGTCGCTACGGGCTGGCCGACTGGATCAGTCGGCTAAACGTCGATTTTATTAAGGATCACCTGAAGGACGTGGATGGCCAGGCATTGGCCAGGCAGTCGCAGGAGAGACGGATTCGACTTGCACTGACCGAGCTGGGTCCCACATTTATCAAGCTGGGGCAGCTGTTGAGCATGCGACCTGATCTGGTGGGTCCCGAGTTGGCTGATGAACTTAAGGAATTACAGTCCAACGTGCGCGAGGATCGTCCGGAATACGTGCGGGAACTTATCGAGCGTGAGCTGGGACGTTCGTTCGACGAGTTGTTTCTTGAATTTGACGAGCAGCCACTGGCCTCGGCCTCGATCGGCCAGGTGCATCGCGCCAGGCTGTTAACGGGTGAGCTGGTGGTCGTGAAGGTGCGGCACGAGAAAATACGCAAGAAGGTGACGGACGACCTGGAGGTATTGAGCGGCCTGGCAACGCTGGCAGAACGAATTCCGGAAATGGCCCACTACCGACCGGTGGCCACGGTGGCAGAAATATCGCGGATGGTGCGCCGGGAGCTTGATTTTGGCCGTGAGGAACGGAACCTGCTGCAATTCGTGGCACGTTATGAAGATGATCCAACGGTCTGCATTCCGCGTCCCTTTACCGATTATTCGACGTCCAGTGTCTTGACGATGGAATTACTCGAGGGGCACAGGTTCACCGATCCCAGCCGCCTGGTGGCAGATGGTTATGACCTCGAGGAGGTGGCTCGCCGGGGCGCGGACCTGTTCCTGAGAATGATCTTTACAGATGGCTTTTACCACGCCGATCCCCATCCGGGTAACATGTTGTTGCTGCCAGGAAACGTGATCGGGTTACTCGACTTCGGCCTGGTTGGTCGCATCGAGGAGGGATTGCGGGAAGACATCGAGCAGATGTTGGTTGCTGTTTCGCACGAGGATGTTGTCTTGTTAGCCTCGATCATCAAGCGTATCGGATCGGTTCCATCTGACCTGGAAGCGGATGCACTGGAGGCCGAGCTGGCAGATTTTATCGGCGTCTATACATCTCAGCCACTAGAAAAGATCAGCGTGGCGGAGGCGTTGAAGGACCTGATGCGCATTATCCACAATTACTCGATCGAGTTGCCTTCGCAGATGGGCCTGCTGATCAAGGCCATGATCACGCTGGAGGGGACGGCGCGCCTGATTAGCCCCCGTTTTCGCATGATGGAAGTCATGCAACCTTTTCAGCAGCAGGCAGTGCTGCGGAGGAT
>JAYGDH010000175.1:0-2764 GCA_046583055.1 Pirellulaceae bacterium
CCCTGCCGGCCTTTCAGGATCGCGCTCTGGAGCCCCGATTCCATCCAGGGCAAGCACGTTGTTAGTCAACGCCTACTACCTTCGCAACGGGTTCCCGCCGCCACCTGCGGTTCCCACACTACTGCTTCCAGTTCTCCTGGGCGTATAGCCTGTCCGCACAACACCAGCTGCAGGCCGCGTGCTCTGTTCAACCACTCGGCTGTAACGCTGCAATGTCCTGGGGGCGGCTGCCCGTGGCGGTGCCAATCTCAACGTTCCCTTGCTGGGCTGATAGCTGCGAAGCGCCTCTTCCCTGGTCTGGAAACGACGAGCACTCCGGACCCCCGCTGAATCGGGAACCGGCTTCGGAATGACCTCTTCCGGAGCAGCTTCTGTCGGAACCGAACTTTCCACCGGAATGCCGCTCATTTCGTGGCCGTAGCACCCACAATGACCACCCTGATGAAAACGGATTGAAAACATCGGTAGCAGCCCCCACGGAGAACAGCATTTCGGTCGATACGTTCGGGATGGTAAAATCGCCTTCCCGCCGCAATCATCACACCCTTGCTTAACGCCACAAGAGCGACAAGGAAGAAGGCTGCCCAAGGCACTGCTGATACCATTCAGCAACGTGGGGATAATAGCGGGACAGCAACGTCCATAGCCACAACTACCAGCCTTGATACTGACCTCTGACTCAAAAACCGGCGGACTGAAATGTCGGCGGGCGTGACTAACGCCGTATAGCCGAGAAGCATAACTGCCGTCAATTGGCGCCGTCATCATGCGACTCGAACCGCGGATATACCGCCCATTCTGAGCGTCTGCCTGGACTGCCAGGCCCAACAGCACCATGACCATGACTACCATCTGCAAAGCATTCCTTTTCATCGTTCGTGATCTCCCATTCGTGTCTGCTCTTTCAGTCAACTGCCCCGCTTTTGAATCGATAACCAATCCCTCGGCTACCAGTCCTAACTGGGCAGTACGCGATCCTGTATGCTATAATTGTCGAACCACTACAGCCCGGATGATCAGAACTTCCGTGCGAAGCCGCAGGGCTAGCCGAACCGGAAAGACCACCGCAACTTCCCTAGCTTCAATGCTTTCCCGCTTTCCACATTCGTATCCAAGGAATCGCGTCACATGTCAACGAAACCGACCCAAGACAGCCGTATTGCTGTCGTTTTGGTACTTATTTTCGCTAGCTTGCTAGCGACCAATCGTCTCGTTGGACAAGAGGTCATCGTCAAGGATCTTTTCCAGTCCGCCAATGCCTGGGAACCGACAGACGCCAACGCCTGGAAGATCAAGAAGGTGGGCCAGGGACCACTCGCTGTTCACGTATACAGCCAGTTCAAAAAGAAGAGCAAGTACCAGCCACCCCACCGTAGTCCCCTGAACATTTCCTGGCTCAAGGAGGTGAAGGTTAGTCGTTTTCAATTGGACGTCGAGGTACTCAGCACCCACAAGGATTATCCTCATCGGGACGCGTGTCTTTTCTTCGGATTCCAGGATCCTGCGCACTTTTACTACGTTCACATGGGTAAAAAAACAGACGACCACGCCAACCAGATTTTCATCGTCAACGGCAAGCCTCGCACGAAGATTTCCACAAAGACCACCCCCGGCACCAACTGGGACGATAAGTGGCACCGCGTTCGAATCATCCGTCAACCGGCCGATGGCACCATCCAGGTGTATTTCGACGACATGAAAACACCGATCATGACCGCATCCGACAAGACCTTTGCGTCCGGTCGCGTGGGCCTTGGTTCCTTCGACGACACCACGGACTGGCGCAATTTCAAGCTCCAGGGGACGCGCTGACTGCAACGGTCTTGGCCGCGATTGAGTTGCCTGCCAGGACAATGCTGACTGGACAATGCTGCCAGGACAATGCTGACTGGACATCTCGCAGTCGCTAGTACCCGATACCGGTCCGCAGCATGATCGTGCTGCCAACACCGAAGCTGTCGCTGGGAGTTGCCACGTACCGAACTTCGCGGGCGAACACGTAACCCAGTTCAAGGAAACCGAGGCGACGGCCTTCTGCCAAGAGAGCCTGGCCGCCAAACTCGAGCCCCAGCGTCATGCGCACATCATTAATATCGATGCGATCATTCCTGCCATCGGCCCGCTTAATAGTCCACGATCCCCCACCGAATTCGCCTCCCACATACCACCAAAAATCGTAATTACCGAGTGTGGTCAGGTACTGGGAAAGCTTGGGGGTCGGAAAATAGAAATCGAACCGAGTCTGATTATTGGGCTCCCAGAGCAAACCGCCCACTGGAAGAACCTTGATTCCATTTCGGTCCAGGTAAGCAACACCCGCCCGCACCTTGACGGCCGGGGTCGCCTGCCAGTGCAGCAATCCCTGTCCAAGAATACGCAGGCTGTGCGTGGTGAACGTATCGAAGTCGGTAAAAACCCCTACACGCACGCCCAGTTCCGTTGACCAGGCCTTGCCGGGGTCAGACTGCCATCCAGAATCCAGGTAAGCACTAAAGGCCTTGCTCGGCAAGTCGGCAGTATTCGGTCTCCGCGGACCATCCCACAGATGCAGACCAAACGAAGGGGCGACATAAAATGGCTGTCCCCTTCGCAGGAAATTCGGAATGGCAAAGACAACCGATGCATCAAAGTCACTAACATCGAGCGAGGAACTCGTGTCGCCACCCGCTAACCACGTATAGCGAACCCGCGGACCCTGCAAAAAACGGATCGGCTCGCCCCAGAAAACGGAGCCGTCCGTGTCCCGAGGTACCAGGTTCAAGGA
>JAYGDH010000335.1:0-4174 GCA_046583055.1 Pirellulaceae bacterium
TCTAATTGGTCGATCAAGGAAATGCATCGGTTGATGATGAATACCAGCACCTACCAGATGAGTTCCCGGCCAGATCTCCAGGCCACTCGACAGGATCCGGACAACCGCCTGCTGTGGCGCATGAACCCGCGCCGACTGGAAGCCGAAGAAATCCGAGACTCCCTGCTGATGCTGGGTAATCACCTGGACCTGACCATGGGGGGACGCACGCTGCCCGTGCGAAATCACAAGATCATGAATACCCAGGAGATTGAATCCTGTAATGCCGTGCACGACCAGCCGCGGCGGACGGTTTATCTGCCGGTCATACGCAGTGGCCTTCACGAGTTCCTGAAAACATTCGACTTCCCGGATCCCTCCGTACCCGTGGGACAACGCCATGTAACCACCGTTGCGCCCCAGGCACTGTTTTTGATGAACAGTACGATGGCCAAGGAGTCCTGCCAGCGTATCGCCAAAATCCTGTTGGCTCGGCAAGACCTGGACTCGAGGCAGCGGATCCAGGTTGCCTACCAGTTGATCCTTGCCAGGTCTGCCAGCGCCGCAGAGCTGAACCAGTGGTCTGGCTTCGTCCAGCAGCGGAAAGATCAGGTGATCGCAGCCAGGGTGCCGGCGGATCAACAGTTGCTGAAAACCTGGGTCTCCGTAGTGCGAGTTTTCCTTTCCTCGAACGAGTTTATCTACGTCCAATGAAACCACGCGTCGACCTGTTCCCGATTTCACGCCGGCATTTCGTTAACCAGCTAGGTGCAGGGTTCGGTAGCCTTGCGCTCGGACCCCTGCTGGCCAACAGCCAGCCCGTGGCGGCGGCTGGCACTCACTTTGCTCCCAGCGCCAAGCGAGTCATCATGCTGTTCATGTTCGGCGGACCATCGCACGTGGATACCTTTGACTATAAACCTAACCTTAACCGTGACAGCGGTAAGCAACTGCCCCGCTCCGCCTTGCCGCGTGTCCTTTCTTTTCCCCAGCAACTGGGCGGCTTGCTCGGTAGTCCCTGGAGTTTCAAGCAGCACGGCGAGAGTGGCACCTGGGTCAGTGAACTCTTTCCCCACCTGGCCCAGGTCGTCGATGACCTGTGTGTCATTCGATCAATGCACTGTACAAACCCGCGGCACGGTGGCGCGGTCCTGGAATGGCATACCGGAAGCGATACCTTTGTCCGCCCCAGCATGGGCTCCTGGATTACTTATGGTCTTGGAAAAGAAAACGACAACCTGCCCGCCTATATCACGATCGACCAGGCAACTTCACAGGGTGGAGCGAATAACTTCGGGTCGGCGTTTCTGCCCGCCAGGTACCAGGGCACTGTTCTCGGAGGCGGGAAACATGCCAGCTTTCCCTTCATGAACATCCAGTCCCGAGATCCCGCCAGACAACGACTGGAACTGGATATGCTGGCTCGCCTGCAACAGGGCACCGAGCCTTATGACAGTCAACTGGAAGCTCGTATTGCTTCCTTTGAACTGGCGTTCCGGATGCAAATGGCCGCACCCGAGGCGCTCGACCTGCAGCAGGAAACTGCCAGTACACGCGCCCTGTATGGACTCGACCAGCCGGCGACAGCCGGCTTTGCCGGGCAATGCCTACTGGCCAGACGCTTTGCCGAACGAGGCGTCCGCTTCGTCCAGTGTAATGCGAATGGTTGGGATGCACATGACGCGCTGCAGGCAAACCATTCTTCCCAGGCAGAGAAAGTTGACCAGCCCATCGCAGCCTTGATTCGCGATCTTAAACAACGCGGACTACTGGATGAAACCCTGGTCGTCTGGGGAGGTGAATTCGGCCGTACGCCCGTTTCGCAAAATGCCGACGGACGTGATCATAATCCATGGGGATTTACCATGTGGATGGCTGGCGGCGGTGTCAAACCGGGAACCGTCTTCGGGCAAACCGATGAATACGGGTTCTATGCCGTTGAGAATAAAGTCCATTTTCACGATCTGCATGCGACCATCCTGCATTTGCTCGGATTGGATCATGATCGACTCACCTACCGCTATGCCGGCCGCGATTTTCGCTTGACCGATGTTCACGGGCGGGTCGTGAAAGAAATTCTCAACGGATAGCCCAAGACGCCTGCATCCACAATGATCTGACTTGTGATGTAAGGCAGTAAGTGCCATAAAAACAGTTACTTAGGGATTTTGTGGGAGCCGAAAAACCGTAGTTCAGCTTAGAGATATAAATAAGCTAAGTAAAATGGGTAATATATTCCGATAAGTAAAAAGCTGCCGCTTGGTATCGTGTAAACGCAGGCAGCGATGGTGGGCCTGTCTTCTTATCGAGGGTAATCAACGATGATCCGTTACGTTCCTCAATATCTCTTGTATGTAGAGACCAGTTCCGTTTTCGTGGAAAACCAGGTTCGAGACGATGATTGCCTGCAACCGGCGCAATTGGGGCGTTGGCGATTTATCCTGGAATCCCTGGATGAATTGGGGCGACTGGAAGTAGCTGACGAGGAACCGGGAACCTGGGGCATAAGATTAGAATTACTGGCCGTGGTGCGCGGGCTGGAAGCACTGGAACAGCCATCTCGGGTCACGTTGATTGCCCGGAGTGCCTACTTAAACGATCGCCTGGGAAGACTGACCGGCATGCAAGAGGAGATGGTCGAGCAACCACGAGACACTCCCTGGCAGGACTATTATCAAAATGTGGACCTCTGGGAACGCGTGGACGCAGCGCTGGGCTACCACCACCTGGAAACACGGAACTGGCGTCTCGATGGGGCGCATCAGCAACGACAAGGTGACCCGCAGCAGCATCGCTCCGCATTGAAAGGTCCTCGCTACCTCCAGGGATCAGATCGAGCGATAGCTGCGCAACCTGATCGGACGCAAACTAATTGGAATCCTGGTTGCCAGCAACGAGAGTTGGCGATCGCCTGAGCCAGTATGGACTCTTTAACGTTCCATTTCCTGTGGATCTCGAATCCATTTGAGCTGAAGTTCCGATTCAAGCTCCCTGAGCCAACCGCGAGCGATTTGCATACGCTGATTCGGGTCGGCCGGAGCATTCGTACGATGCTGCAACAGGCTGGCGAGAAAGTCATTCCGCAATTGAAGTTCATCGGGTGTGACAGAGACGATCCGGATGGCATAAGTACTATTGCCAAGCCTGAACGCACCGGTCTCCGGGATATATCTGGCGCTACGCAGCGCAATTGTCTCGCCGGTTCCGAGAGTAAATAACTTTTCGATGTTTTTCGAGTTGAGTTGCAAGGATGCAAACGGAAAGTTACTCATCACGAACTTTTCCGGATGCTTGATGTCCCAGTCGCGATCTGGCAGCAATTCGGCAAGAGACGTTTTCTGCTTGTTTGAATCGGTAGCGATTGTGTCCGCAGCATCAAACGCTTTTAAAGCGGCCTGGCTGACCTGCCACGCCTTATCGACGTCAGCCTTGATGTCTTTCAGCAGGGGCGTGTAGGACCGGGTCGTGGCAGATCGCCAGGATACGAAGATGTGGGACTGGGGAGGCGAGAAAGCCGATAGGCGAGGGTCGTTGCCAATCATTCGAAATGAAAGCAGTTCAAATGGTTCGAACGACCGCATGCCTGGTTGGAAGGCCAAGCGTGCGAACGTCATCTCTTCGGCGTTCGTGCGTCGTGTCATATCGATACGACTTTCCCGGGCACGCAGCAGGGATGCATAGGGAGGATCGGCCTTGGTCGCTTCCTTGGCACGCCAGTCGCGGACGTCCAACTGGGTGATCTTGCCGGTGTGACCGAAGTGAATTTTCGACTTGTCCGCCATGCCCTTGATCTTCGAATTCAATTCGGCAATCAGTTTCTTGACGGCTGGATCGGTGGGCCAGTTGCGCTCCGTGCTGGACTTGGGCTTGCCATCCTCATCAAACCCGAGGCTCTCGGCATCAAGTTCGTAAATCTTGGTACCCTGTATTTGAACCAACTGCTGGATACGTTTAACCTGGAGTTCCGCCTCCGCAAACTGGGCATCCGCAATCGGACGGGCCGTCTCGTCAGCCAGGGTGTTGATGATTTCTTCACGAACCTCTTCCAGGGGTCGGTACTCAATCAACGGAGCCGTTTCTTTTTCGTCAGCCGGTTTCTTATCGTCGGCCGGTTTCTTATCGTCGGCCGGTTTCTTATCGTCGGCCGGTTTCTTATCGTCGGCCGGTTTCTTATCGTCGGCCGGTTTCTTATCGT
>JAYGDH010000427.1:0-6325 GCA_046583055.1 Pirellulaceae bacterium
CACAACGAGAAGGTCGTGGTCACCAAGGATCAACAATTCGTCGGCTTCGATGCCTACAAGAACGTCCTTGAATCGGACGCGGACCTGGTGATCCTGGCGACTCCGCCTGGTTTCCGACCTCTTCATTTTGAAGCTGCGGTCAAGGCCGGCAAGAACGTCTTCATGGAGAAACCGGTTGCCGTGGATGCCCCGGGTGTGCGACGTGTCCTGGCCGCGGCCAAGGTGGCCAAGGAAAAAGGCCTGTCTGTCCAGGTGGGCCTGCAACGACGCCACGAGGTCGCTTACAAGGAGACCATTGGTCAACTACAGGATGGTGCCATCGGTGACATCAACCTCATGCGTGCCTACTGGAATGGTGGTGGCGTCTGGGTTCGCCCCCGGCAGGAGAGCCAGACGGAACTGGAATACCAGATGCGCAACTGGTACTACTTTAACTGGCTTTGTGGCGACCACATCGACGAGCAGCACATCCACAACCTGGATGTTATCAACTGGCTCAAAAAAGGCTTCCCGGTATCGGCCCAGGGGCAGGGTGGTCGCGAAGTACGCGACGGCAAGGACCATGGCCAGATCTTTGATCACCACTTCGTGGAGTACACCTACGGGGACGGCTCCAAGCTATTCAGCCAGTGTCGACATATTCGCAATTGTTGGAACAGTGTTTCCGAGCATGCTCATGGCAGCAAGGGATACGCGGACATCGGCGGTGGCAAGATCTACAATACCAAGGGAGAAATGACCTGGCGAACCCAGGGCAAACGGGGAGGTCACCAGGAAGAACATCACGACCTGTTCCGTGAACTGCGTGCCGGTCGAATTCCCAACGAGGCAGAGTATGGTGCCAAGAGTACCATGACATCGATCCTCGGACGCATGGCTACGTACTCGGGCAAGAATATCAAGTGGGACGACGCAATCAACTCGCCTCACAGCCTGGCCGACGTCGACTCCATGAAAAACTACGACGGCGAAGCACCGGTCAAACCGGATGCCGACGGGAATTATCCCATTCCCAAGCCTGGCACGACCAACGCGCTCGAGGCCTAGGCACGGCCCAAGCGGCTTCATTGACTTTTTAGCCGCGGGTTATCTTCGGATAGCTCGCGGCTTTTCCTTGGCCCCCTGTCAGGAAACAGAAAACCGTGACCCCCTCCGAATCAGAATACCCTGAGCTCGACGTCATCGCCGTGGGCGCACACCCCGACGATGTGGAAATCGCCTGCGGCGGCACGCTGGCGAGACTGGTCCAGCAGGGATACCAGGTCGGAATCATCGACCTGACCGATGGTGAACCGACCCCGCTGTCACCCGGACCGGAGGTCCGACTCGAGGAAGCCCGCCTGGCAGCAGAGGTGCTGGGAGTCCAGACCCGGGTCACCCTCGACCTGCCCAACCGGCGCCTTTTCGACTGTTTTGAAGCACGCGTGGCGCTGGCAAAGGAATTTCGAAAGTATCGCCCCAAGGTCGTCATCGGGTTCGGCGACAAGACCCCCCAGGCTTCTCCCGATCACTGGCAGGCCATGCAGATCACCGATGCCGCGGTTTTCTACTCACAACTTACCAAGTGGCCGGAACATTTTGGCGACCTGCCAGCCTACAAGATCCCGCGACAGCTGTATTTTCGCCTGGCCTTTGAACCGGCCACGCTGCAGGGATTCCCCAGTCACATCACGACCGATATCAGCGAAACTCTCGAAACCAAGATCGAATCCATCCGCTGCTACCAAACGCAGTTTCCACCAGAAAAGCAGCACGTCTTTGAACGGGTCCGAGCCGCCGCCATCACCAACGGCCTCGCCTCAGGATTCGCTGCCGGCGAAGTCCTGGTCAGCGCGCGTCCCCTCGGGACACAAGATCTCATGAACACGCTGCTGGGATCGTGACCAAGAGTAACCCCGGGCACACCAGGAACGCTCAACTAGTCTTCCGTGACAGCAACTTCTGGAACAGGTGCAGTCCGATCCACGATGATCGCGTCAGTAAACAGAAGTGCGTTAGGGATATAAAGCAACTTCCCTTCCCGGTTGAGAACGGTGTAACGCAGGTCGATGGAAACCACGTTACCGTCGTAGGCCTTGATCTTGATCTGATCACCAACCTGGAATGGCTTGTAAATAATAATCAGAACCCCGGAGAGCACGTTTGAGATAATGTCCTTGAAGGCAAAACCGAAGGCGAAACCGGTCAGCCCCAGGCCTGCGACCAATGCTCCAACATCTATCCCCATTTCGCTCAAGGCGGTAATCGCACCCAGGATCAAGGCGGCTACCTTCGCGACACGGCCGAGAAATTCCGCCAACCCCTCATCAACATGACGGGCCCGACCAAGACGACGAATCACGTTCATCAAGATAATTCCCAGGATCCAAAAGGCAGCGAGAATCAAGATTCCCTTCGTAACGCCATAGACGTAACCGCGTAACGCAGCCATGGAAAGCAAGGCACCGATAATCGTTTCTTCTTCGTCCGCACCTGCCTCGCCATCTGCTGCGGACTGCTCGTCGCCGACCTCGGCATCCGCAGCTTGCAGGGAACATGTAACCCCCATCCCATCAAGTAAGAGACAAGCCATGGCAACCATCAACAAGCAGCCCAGCAACCGGCGAAGCGAAACATCCATGCGATCGTCTCTCCCAAAACACAAGCAATCCGTGGCCCGACAACGATTTCCAGGACCATGACGAGTCGCAACAATACAAGATCCCGCGCCGCACGGCCAGCACAATTCGCGGAAAAGAACAGGTTCACCGCTCACCGATCCCGGAGTCTCGATCGCCTGGACTTCCGCTCGAGACTTTCGGCAAGGGCTTGGAACAACCTTACCTCCAGAAGACAACTGCTAGCGTCTGCGGAACTGGCTTTGCCCGGCCCCTTCAGCCGGCCCGGTCTTCCCAGGGCAGGGGGCGCAATCCTCCCTCGACATCGAATATCTGCGGAGCCTTCACAGGAAAGAAGGCGAGCAGGTGTACGGGCTTTTCACCGCTGAACTCAACACCATGCAGCTGCCTGGGCGGGATGACAATCGTAGCGGGTCCAGTTACAGCCTCAGTCGTTTCACCCAACGTTACGACCAGGCTGCCGGAGAGAATCACCAGCACTTCTTCCACCTCGTGGTAATGCAGGGGAATATATCCACCTTCTTCGATCCATTGCTCCCAGATTGTCGTCGTTTCCGCGCCACTATCATCCCCCACGAGAATCCTGGTCCGGATCCGCGGCACGGTATGCATGGGTAACGCGTCGTGTAAGAACGTTGGCATGGGTAGAATCTCCCTTCGTGTCTCAGTGAGAGCCCGGGCTCGATTGAGATTTACAGAATATCGTTGCCCCGGTATCTTTGTGCATCCGTGTTCGCATCTGCGCCCCAGGGAAACCTGTCAATGTCCGTACCGATCAGTATACTTTTTGCCACGGCCCAACGCCCGCAACTGGTGAAGCGGACCTTAACATCCTTGCTGTCCGCTGAACAGCCAGACCAGTTCCAGGGGATCTGGGTCGTGGAAAACGGGACACGCAGCGGTGTTGAGCAAATTGTCCAGGAACTGGCGGACTCGTTACCGGTTCATTACCTGTTTTCGCCAGAGCCCAGCAAGCCTGCGGCGATGAACCTGGGCTTTGCCCACCTCCCGGACAGCCTGGTCTACCTGACGGATGACGACGTACGATTTTATCCACAGGCACTGACTGCCCTGGCGGCAGCGGCCCACGATGCTCCACGAAACAGCTATTTTGGCGGCCCCTTTGATGCGGACTACGAAGAATCGCCTGCTGCCTGGTTGACTCCGTTGCTACCTTTTTCTGCCCGTGGCTGGTCACATCCGCCCACTCAACCCACGCAGTTGCCTCGCGGTCGTTTCCTGGGCTTCAATTGGGCCGCCTACCGAGACGACCTGGCGAGATTGGCCGGTTTTGACACCACGATTGGACCAGGCACCACAGCCGACAGCACGGGTGACGAGACCGAGTTACAGGCGCGTTTGCGCGCACAGGGCATCCAGTCCTGGTACGTGCCCGGGATGCGATTGGCTCATTATGTACCTCGCGCTCGCTGTTCAGCCGAATGGGCGATTGACCGTGCCTACCGTCACGGCGTCGGCTGGGGCCAGATTCATCGCAATTCCCTGTTGCGTCCGCTACTCACCATCAAGGCTGCCTGCAGTTGGCAATGGGCACGTCGTTCACGAGCGATGCGCGACCAGGCGGTCGCCAGCGAGGCAGCTACCACGATTGCCCGTTTCCACGAATCAAAATGGCGTGGACGGCTCGAGGGATTACGCCGCAACGCAGCATAGCAGCAAGATCCCTTCCTCTGGCGCACCACCTGGGTCGTTGCTTTTCCGCTATAATCGGTGACACGTTCGTGCCCCGCGGTTCTCTTGCGCCTAAACCCCATGAATCAACCACCGCCTCCAGACAATTCAGCTGCCAATCACGCTCCCCAGCTGGAGACCGTGATCTACCGCTTCGAAGAAGCCTGGAGTGACGGTACCGCCCCAGACCTGGCAAAGTTTCTCTCCGACGATTCCCACCAGGATCTGCAACGCATCATTCTCAACGAACTGGTCAAGCCGGACCTGGAATATCGCTGGCGACAAGGTTCCTCAACCACCTCCACTGAAACGGCCACTGGCCGCCGGTACAGCGACTCCCAACGAGGGACCCTGCTCGATCTATCCGATGATCAAAAGACTTCTGCCAAACCTGAAAGGGGTATAGCTAACCTGCTAAAACTAGCTCGTGCTTTCCGCTACGTTTTCCAGGCTCGCCTTCAGCCGTTCGATTACCCGACGGACCGATCGTTCCGGCCGGCCCGTCTCCTTGGAGATCTCCGAAGTGGTATATCCCTGAAGTCGTAACTCTACGACTGGACGATCCTGATCGGCAAGCCCAGCCAATAAGCCTTCAACTTCTTCGATCAAAACGGCGGCATCCTGCGGATCCGGCTCATCCACTCGCACCAAGTCCGCTAAGGGTACCTGGGCCGATTTCTGGCCAACGACTTCTTCCTGCCGCATGTCACGTTTTTGCGTCTGGTGATGCTGTGCCTGGCGACAGATCTTGTTCAGCGTCATGCGAACCAACAGATTCCAAAGGTCACGCCCGGTGCTAATGTCATATTGACCATCCTGCAGTCGTCCGAAAAAGCTGCGGTAAACCGATTGCAGTACATCCTCCGCATCAATCCGCTGGCCCAGCTTGCCACCAATGCGCTGGCGAGCTACCCGGATCAATCCGTCAGTATGTTCCTCCACGATCCGCGTGGCAGCATCTTCCTGTCCAGCAATCACGTCCTCCAGCAGCTGGCGAAATGAAACATTCTCAGTCATGGAATTCCTGTCACTTTCCGCGACACACGGTTGAAATGGCCCAGTTATCATCCGCCACGATGATAACAATATCTGCGCTGACCGGGACCTGCCTCACACCACGATTCCTGCATCCTTTCTAAGTCCTTGTGCACACAAGCGTTACATTTGCCACTCCAGTGCAAGTGAAACGATTGCAAAAAATGTCGTTTTTCTTGGCAAGTTTTGGCCGGCCTGACCTCGCCAAAGTAATTCTTTCTCAGACGAGGACACACAATCAACCATCAAACAGGGGCTGAAAAATGAAAAATCGCAAGAAATCCAGGAAATCCAGAAACAACCTGGCCCATCGTAATTCCTTGGAACGACGTCTCGTTGGTACCGAAAAACTGGAAAAGCGAGAAATGTTCTCAGTCGACCTGATGCCAGGAGCAGGAGCAATCGTCGACGGAGAGACTCTAGAACCGCAGCCCTGTGTTCCCTCCGCTGTGTATGAATTCGCCGACGGATCGGCGGCGGCGACCGCTGACTGTCAAAGTCGACTACGATTGCCTTTGTGGTGGCCTAACCCACACGATCCCTCGCTAAACCAACACAACAGTCAGCAACCAACGGACGTAAACGGGGATGGTCTAACAACATCTGAGGATGCCCTTCGGATCATCCATCGACTCAATTCATACGGACCCTATAAAGTTCCACATATGGTGATGATGATTAACCTACCGCCAGGAGCGCATCGCAACTATGACACTAATGGCGACGGTTACGTCACCGCTGCCGATGCTTTAACCGTCATCAATGCACTTAATAATCCAGAGGATCCCAGCGCTCCCAATGTTGAGTCTGACGCGCCAGTCTTCCCCTGTCCGCCTGTCCGTACAAACGGAGGCTGCATTCCCTCGGATGTAATTTCCTGGGATGTAATTCCTTTTTACGATGACAACGTGGTGGACATGAATCGAGTTTTCGCCGACGACTCGGAAGGCGAATACCGGGGGGCGAAGCCGGAGAACACA
>JAYGDH010000556.1:0-3511 GCA_046583055.1 Pirellulaceae bacterium
AGGAATTTGGCGACCTGCTGCATGCCATTTCAGAAGGGCTCAAGGATGACCGTATGGTCGACCACGAAGAAGCGGCTCGCATTCGTAAGGAGTGGGAAGATCTCAAGCGTGCCGGTGAGGCTTTCGTGATTGCTGCAGAAAGGAGAGCCGAGGTTTAAACATGTTGACTTTTTCATTCATCCTAGTGGTATGTCTTGTTATCGCGGCAGCCATCTCGATTTTCACTGCCTCCCTGGCCCTGACGCTCGTCGTCTGGCTGATGCAGGACGATCTTTCCTTCCAGGATTTTGCTGGAACTTTCAAGGTCTGCCTGGCATACAACGGCATCATCGTGGGAGCGGAGGTTTTAACCTTCATCTTCACGCTCGTTGCGGTCGGTTTCCTGGGGGGCTTCGGTACTTTCCTGGCAATGTTGGCCTGCCTGGCAGCCAGTATCTTTTCAATTCGACTGCTGATGTCCTGGGGGGGATTCGGTGTCTGGGGCGCTTTATTCGTGACGGGCCTGGCAGGAATGGTCGAATGGTTCATCATGGTCGGATCGATTGATCTCTTAATGGGAATCCTCGGTTAGTCTGCTTTTCGCAAAAGTTTGTCGCATGTCACCCGTCCGATCAGCCGTTTCCTTGCTCATTACGGCCACCGCAATCTCGCTTGCCCTGGCCGTGCTAACGCTGGTACTAAGTGGAGATTTCCTGGGAACCTTCCTGGCGATGCTATTGCTGGCCCTGACGGTGGCACCGGTTGCCATTCTCTCCATGATTGGCAACATGACTCTATGCAGTGAAAAAATCGCGATCCGTCCCCGTCACCCGGCAATTGCCAGCATGATCCTCTTCCTGGTGGCCTTCCTGACGTTACTGGCACTGGGCATCATGAACGACGAGGAGGCCCCGGCAGTAACACGTGCCCTACGTCATGGTGCCCTGGCAATGGTCGCCACAAGTCACCTCGTTTTTCTGGTATCCCTGCAGCGATTATTACCGGCGGACGCTGCCACATCGACATTGTTTGCTACACGTGTTGCCCTGGCAATCTGTGCCCTGATCATCTTGCTGACATGGACTCCCCTGCTCTCGTTTACCTCGCCCGTCACACGAACCTTTTTAGCTTTCTCTACCGTTGGTTGGGGCCTCAGCTACATCATGTTCCTGCGCCAGGTACAGGCTCAGTACTAGCTGCCCGACGGGTAATCCCACGGAGACCGCTGCTGTGATAGGATAATTCCTGTCTATTCCTATCCTGGCTTCACGGTAACGTTCATGCAACGCTCACTGCTCATCACCCTGCTGGCACTTTCAAGCTGCTCCTTACTGGCTGCCGCAGATCAACCCAACGTATTGTTTATCTCGGTCGACGACCTGAATGACTGGGTCGGTGCCGCGGCCGGTCATCCGCAGGCCAAGACTCCCAACATGGATCGGCTGATTGCCCGCAGCACGTTTTTCAGCAACGCGCACTGTACGGCACCGGTCTGCTCTGCCTCGCGTCACTCCCTGCTCAGTGGTCTCCGTCCCTCGACCACCGGTTGGTATACCAACTCGTCAAAATCTCTGAAGCGTTATCAACGAATCCTGGGAGACACCATTCCGTTACCGACTCACTTCAAACGCAACGGCTACCGCACGATGGCGGCCGGCAAGGTATTCCACAAGGGAGTCACGGACATCGCTGATTACGATTACTGGGATGAAACGCGACCCAAGTACCGCTGGCCCAGGGAACTGGCCGCCAGGGGCCACGGCTACCAGGGAAAATCAGGTGGTCACTTCCACCCTTTCCCACCCGATGGCGGTGCCATCTACCAGAAATATCAACAAGGAGTTTCCGGGCAATCACTCTGCTGGGGTGCTCTCGGCAAGGATGACATGCCCGCTGAGGGAATGCCGGATCAGCAGATAGCCCGCTGGGCCGTGGAACGTTTGCAGAAGCAGTACGACCGACCTTTCTTCATGGCCGTTGGTTTCGTCCGACCCCACGTCCCTTTCACCGCCCCAAAACGATTCTTCAATCTTTATGACCTGGACAAGATCATCATGCCCAGGGTGCCGGACCGTGAACTGGCTGATATCCCACTGGTAGGTAAAGCCATGGCATTAGGAACCCTACCGGATGGAGACCACTGGAACGTGCTGGATATCGGCTCCCATTACTGGCCGGAAATGGTTCGCGCTTACCTGGCCTGTGTCAGTTTCGCCGATCACCAGGTGGGCCTGGTACTGGATGCCCTGGATGCCAGCCCACACGCCCGCAACACGATCGTAGTTCTCTGGTCCGACCACGGACAACACCTCGGAGAAAAGAAACACTGGCGCAAGCAAACGCTGTGGGAAGAATCGACACGGGTGCCGCTCGCTTTCAGGCTGCCTGGCAAGCAGGCCAGGGCTCAACGCGTCGATGCACCGGTCAGCCTGCTGGATATCTATCCCACGTTGATTGATCTCTGCCAACTCAAATCGGTCCCGGGGCTGGAAGGACATAGTGTCCAGCCATTACTGGCCGACCCCGACCGTTCCTGGCCACATGCGGCGATTACGACCTGGTACTACAGGAACCACTCGATTCGCACCCAACGCTGGCGATACATTCGCTATCGTGACGGGGGCGAGGAACTTTACGACCACGATGCAGACCCGCTGGAACACGATAACCTGGCGGGTCAGCCAAGGTACTCGGCCGTCATCAAGAAACTGCGAAACCGGCTACCCGGCAAGAACGTCCTGCCGGCTGGTGACAAGCAATGGGAAGGGGACTCCCTGTCCAAGAAAATAAAAGCCCTGCAAACCGATGGCATTCCTGCCTGGCTTCGCTGACCCACCCTGGCAGCCCTCGCAGGCTATCGCCAACCGATGCCCAGTAATGTAGATGGTGGAAGCATCGTGAACGTGCTGCACCAGGAGGGTACGGGAACGGTAAAGCGACAAAATCCTTTTTTCATTTCCCACCAGGCCGTCTCGCGAGATGCGGAAACCAGCCTCCGCCTGGGCAACTACAAACTGGTAAAAACGTGGCGAAAAAAGCGACTCGAATTATTCGACCTTGCGCGCGACCTGGGGGAGCGCCATGATCTTTCCCGGGAAATGCCCGGGAAAACCGCTGAACTGCATCGCCTGATGACAGGGTTCCTGGAAGAGGTTGGTGCGGAAACCGGCCGTACCGAGAAGTGATCCGTAGCAAATCTCGCCCAAGATAACCCGGTTTGACGTTGCATCTGCAAATTAATTGACCGATAATAAGTAAGTGTTGATATGTTTTTCCCGTGATCTTGAAACATTGAGACGAAGGACTGCCAGATGCCTCTGAGTGGATTAAATCGACGTGACCTGCTCCAGGTCGGTTGTTCCAGTTACCTGGGACTATCGCTGTCCAACCTCCTCGCCCAGCAGGCCCAGGCCGGCAACGGGCAGCCCGCCAAGAGCGTGATCCTGGTTTTCCTGACCGGGGGTGGCAGCCACATCGACTCCTTTGATCCCAAGCCGGACAACTCCACGATCAAGAGATCGGAAGAGCGTCG
>JAYGDH010000584.1:0-32173 GCA_046583055.1 Pirellulaceae bacterium
CATATTTTCCTGACCGGGGCCGAGGGTGACAAGAACACGGTGTACTGCCTTGACCGAAAGGGACAACTGCTCTGGAAAACCACCATCGGGAAGCGCCGTGACGTGCGCCACAAGAAAGGAAGCAGCTGCAATCCCTCGCCCACCACGGACGGAAAGCATGTTTATGTCTACTTCAAGAGTGGTGATTTTGCCTGCCTTGATTTCCAGGGAAAGGTTCGCTGGAAGAAGAACCTCCAGCAGGACTTTGGCAAGGATACCCTCTGGTTTGACCTGGGAACTTCACCAGTACTGACCAAGAACCTGGTCGTCGTTGCATGCGTGCAAAGTGGTCCTTCCTACCTGGCCGGCTTCGATAAGGCGACGGGTAAAACTACCTGGAAACAAGATCGCAACCTGAACGCTCCCGAGGAAGCAGCCCAGACATATTCCACGCCGATCGTGATGACTCACAAGGGAACCGAGACCGTGGTCGTGCTCGGTGCCGACCACGTGACCGCCCATCGAACCACCGATGGCAAGGAATTATGGCGCGTGGGAGACTTGAATCCCACATCCAACCGGTTGTTTCGCTCTATTGCATCGCCAGTCGCCAGCGGCGACATGGTCATTGCACCGTATGCACGGGGAAAATCATTAACTGCCATCCAGGCAGGTGGTAGTGGCAACGTAACCGGGTCCCATGTTCGCTGGAGCAAGTCAAACGTCTCGGTAGACGTTCCCACGCCAATTGCCCACGAGGGCAAGGTTTACCTTTGTTCGGACAAGGGAAAAGTAAGTTGCCTGGACCTGCGTTCTGGAGAGGAGCTCTGGTCTCACCAGATCGAGAAGAGTCGCGGTAGTTTTTCCGCTTCCCCGATCCTGGCAGATGGACGTTTCTACCTGGTGCGAGAGGACGGCACGACATTCGTACTGCAACATGACGGCAAGCCGAAGGTGATTGCCACCAATTCGCTGGATGAATTCATCACGGCCACACCGGTTTTTGCCGACGGCCAAATCCTGCTGCGAACATTTGATCATCTTTACTGCATCGGGAAACGCAAGTAAATATTAGGCAGCTCGGTCGCCAGCGGATCAATTCCCGCAACAAGGCACAGAAATGGGAACCAGGCCACTGGCAGCCAAAGCCTGCAGGTTCTGGAATGTCCGGAGGCGTCCCCCCTGCAGTGCCACCTGGAATCGTACCTCACGAGGTCGTTGGGCTGTTTTTCCATAACCGGGCCGTGGTTTGCCCTGGTCATCAAGTTTCCCACACGCCCACAGGAGGCCATTTGCTACCAGGTCCAGATAGACCTTTTCCTTCATGGTCTCATTGTGATGACCCAGCGTGGTCCCAAAGACGCGACATTTCTGGTACGTGTTGGTCCAGATACAGGTCTGCAGCGTCTGGGCTTCCTGGCCCTCGCGGTACCCAACGCCCAGCTTAGTGCCACTGGGTAAAATCGAGGTGTGATAGAGCTCTCCCTGGGGTGTCTTCCAGTTAGCTGGCAAGTTGCGAGTCACCGGATGGGTACGACCCAGGTTTCGTACTACGATGGGGAATTTAGGTCCATGCCGGCGCGATTCCACACCGACCAACTTATCCCACTCCTTGGTCTTGCCGTCACGAAAGGCATGCATGGCACAGTGGATCATCACGACACCCACCCCGGCATCCAGGTGTTGTTTTACGATCTTATCGATGCCCGCATCATCCTTGTACTTCGCATAGCACTGGTTGTGGACAATCACGTCATATCCGGCGATCCAGTCCGGCTTGGCAAACACCTGCGGAAAATCCCCGGGCTTGGGGTTTTCGATCACCACGGTCCATTGCACATTGGCTCGGCTGGCGATACCCGTGGTCAGGATTTCCTTCTGGTTCTTGTAATCATGATACCCACCACCGCTGATCAAGAGCGCCTTCAGGGGTGCTGGCTCTGCTGCTTGCAAGGCCGAACCGGTGAACATGGCCACAGCCATGATGATGACACGGTAATATTTCATCGCAATCTCCACTTGTTGCAACTGGGTTTAACCCGTTCACCCGGTTGCCTGTGCGCCCGGGCCGGGCATTGGACAGAGGTCCTGAAGCTATGCTCTTCGAACCTGGGCTCAGGTTAGCACGTTGGTCACGGCTTCGCCATCGTCTGCGACTTTAAAGGGACGACGGGAAGCCGAGAATACTTCTTTCTTGGTGTCGATACCAACGACGGTCGCAATGGTTGCCGTGAGATCCTGTACTCGTACCGGATCTTTTTCAATACCATGACCTCGTTTATCGGACTCGCCATGCACGTAACCCTGCTTGATCCCGGCACCGGCCAGGACCGACGTGAAGGCAGCTGGATGGTGATCGCGTCCGACGCGCTCATTGATTTTCGGGCTTCTTCCAAATTCCGAGGTCAAGACAACCAGGGTATTCTTGAGCAGGCCTCGGGACTGCAGATCCTGCAGCAGGGCGCTGAGCGCCTTGTCCAGCACGGGCACTTTTTCAGGCATGCGGTCGAAGTTCTCATTGTGGGTATCCCATCCCCCGTAGCCAACTTCCACGAAACGAACATCACGTTCGATAAGGCGTCTGGCCAGCAGGCAACCTTGTCCGAATTTATCCTTACCATATTTTTCCCGGGTGGCTTCTTTCTCGAGACCAATATCGAACGCCTTGAGGTCTTCACTGCGCATCAATCGAATGGCATCGGCATACATCTCGCCGTAGCCCTTGACCTTCTTGTGCGGATACAGGTCATAAAAGCGTTTTCCAAACTTGGACACCTGTGCCAGGCGCTTGTTGAACTGCTCCTCGGTGACTCCCCTGAGTCGTTCCGAGTTTGGAATACCACTGGCCACAGCCCCGATCGGCAACGGTCCATACTTGAGATCCATGTAACCCGCGCCGGGATGATTGGAGCCTCCGGCGATCACCACGTTGCCGGGGATATTCTTGTTTTTCTGTCCCAGCTCATGCAACATCCACGCGCCCATTCCCGGATGACGGATCGTGGCCCGCGGGCTGTAGCTGGTATGGGCCAGGTAGCGGCCAGGTGCATGGGCACCCTGTTCCGACGACATCGAACGAATCAGCGAGACCTTAGACAGCAGCTTGGCGAGCCCCGGCATATGTTCGCTCAACATCACACCCGGCAGCGCTGTTTTGATTGCCTTGGTGGGACCCTGCACTTCAGTTTTTGGCTTTGGGTCGAGCGTATCGAGGTGGCTCATCCCACCGGACATATACAGGTAGATTACGCGGTCGGCCTTGCCGCCACTGGCAGCAGCCGCCCAGGCAGGGTTACCCATGCCGGCCAGGGCCGGTGCGATTGAAACGCCCAGGCATCGTCGCGCCAGCGTGGCCGCAAAGTTTCTGCGAGTAATTTCATCTATCTTGCCTGTAAGTTTTTTCATCGTGCTACCTGGAGAGGGCCAATCGTGGGTAAAATCAATGCGGGTGTGCTTATTGAATAAACATGAATTCTGGCGTATTGAGGAGAATCCAGACCAGGGAGCGATCTCCGGCGGTCACCTGTTTTTCCTGCTTGAACAACTTGATAGCCAGTTGAAATTCATCGGCTGCCGGATCGCGACCCAGCACGCTCAAATAAATGATACGCGCTCGATTCTTGACACTGTCTTTCGCCTGCGCCAGTTCGTCCGAGATCAACGAACCAGGACGAACGATCTGGAAATGATGATTGCCATTTAACAACGTCAGGATCTGGGTCACATTGGGGTCAGTATTGGATCCTCCACTCAGGTTACGATCCGATTGACCGAAATCGCGTAAAAAATGATTGCCCGGTGCCGGCTGGCGCATCTCGGAAGCGCGGTACAGGTTGGGTCCGGAGTTCGATTTTTTCTGGTTCTGCTGCCTCATCATGGCGCGCTTCTTGGCTTGCTGCCTGGTGCTGGCCAATCCCATCTCGATAATTCGATCTGCCGAGAACGTTTCCAGGTTGACCTGCGGATAGCGACTCCGATTGATATCCTCGTATTTTCCCGTTTCGGGGTCGTCCATGCTCAAGGTTACCAGGGAATCCCAGAGTTGTTCAGATGTCATACGCCGCAACGTCGGACCGGGAAAATGGTACGCTTCCTCGAGTGTTTCCTGGTAGACCGCTTGGCGCTGGTAAACATCGGTATTCATCAGTAGTCGCACAAATTCCTTCATGTCAAATTCCAGCCGAATCATCTCGCTGGTCAGGAATTCCAGCAACTCCGGGTTGGATGCTTCGGCTCCCTGGATATCATCGACCGGTTCAATCAAGCCCACGCCCATCACTTTTTTCCAGAGACGATTAGCAATCACCTTCGCAAACAACGGGTTCTCAGCTGATGTCATCCATCTTGCATAGGCCTCCCGGGACGTTTCTTGCTGCTTGGCGTGAACCGAGTCTCCGTAGATCACCTTGGGGGTCACCAGTTGGCCCGGCTTCCCATTGTCATACTGGTAATCACCGGGCAGCTTAAGCTGCGCCCTGCCTCCCCGTGAGTCCTGGACATTCCAGACGCTAGCCTGGACCAAGCGTCTGACCGATCGTTGCTGATCAGGCGTCATCTTACGTTCTACCATTTTCTTCGTGACATCACGGCGTTTCTGTTGAAACGCTTTTGGATTCTGGCCATCCACTCCCCGTGGATTGACCCCGTGCGTGAAAGCAGCCATCTCGTAAAACTGCCGCTGGGTCCATTCCTCGAAGGGGTGGTCATGGCACTGTGCGCAACCGATTTGCGTGCCGAGGAAAATCGCCACGGTGTTGGCCGTGTTATCCAGTGGCATGCCTCGATCGCGCAGGTAATAACCAGCCGCGCCATTTTCCCAGACGCGGCCCCTGGCCGTGATCAATTCATAAACAAACTTATCGTAGGGCTTGTTCTGCTGGAGCGATTCCTTGATCCACGAGACGTAGTTGTGGAACTCGATGTTGTTCAGCTGGGACTGGACGCGCAATACATCTGCCCAGTAGTTGTAGAAGTGGCTGACATACCCGTCGTTGTCCAGCAGGTAGTCGATCAGGATCTGCCGCTTGTAGGGATTCTTGACACTGACGAACTGGATCGCCTCCCGCCCCGTCGGGATGGTACCCACGATGTCCAGGTAGGCACGTCGCATGAAGATCTGGTCATGAACATGGCGGCTGGGCTTCACGCCATGTTTTTTCCAGTTGTCCTGAACCAGCCGGTCGATCTCGCGGCTGCGTTCACGAATCAAGCGTGATTTGTCTCCATGCCCGGCCAGTACCATCGTGGATGAAAGTACCAGTGCGCATCCAAAGACCAGGTAAGATTTCCACATATTCCGCGTTGCTCCCAGACCAAAGAAAACTGGATATTACGAGACTGCATAATCAGCCTTGAACATTATTGTTCATCGATGTTCCAGTGACCTATCTTATGCTAAATCCAGTTGGATGTCATCTCGGGAAGATTGCCAGGATGTTCCCCGGTTTCCGCAGGACGACGCGACGTTCGAGCCCGCTATCACGATGATTCAATCTTAGCGCAAGGGCCCCAGTTGACAAGGTTTATTGCTTCTTAAAATATCCGGTTCTGCCTTGATCGGAGCTGATTATCCAACGTGATCACGTGGCAATACCGGGCTCGCTTTGGCTGTCGGATTGCTAAAATAAGCTCTTTATTTGCATTCATATTTGCATTCAATCGATCGGTAGCTTCCGATATACTAAGAAGTGCTTAAGATGATTCCTGCGATACCAATATAAATCATATCTCATTTGCCTTGACCGCCCACTTCATGGGAAACCTGCCATGAAACACGACCCCCGCAAAGCGCCAGCGTGCCATCCGGCCATGAGTCGCCGGACGGCGATCCAGGCGGGCAGCGTGGGGTTACTGGGACTGGGAATGAACCACGTCGAGGGTTTACGAGGCCTGGCGGCAGGCACCCCCCCACGACCGTCCGCCAAGTCGGTGATTTACATCTTCCTGTCAGGCGGGCTGACGCAACACGATAGTTTTGATCCCAAGCCGAATGCGCCGGAGGAAATCCGGGGCGAGTTCAAGCCCATCGCCACCCAGACCCCTGGAGTCCAGGTTTGTGAACACCTGCCGATGCTCGCCCAGTGCAGCAACCAGTGGGCCATGGTTCGATCCCTGACGCACCCCTGGAATGAGCATTCCCAGGGCCATCACATCATGCTGACGGGTCGCACCAAGTTGCCACGTGGTTTCAGTGGCAGTAAACCTTCTCCCACGGATGACCCGTGTATTGCATCCGTGGTCAACGGTGTCATACCTCGGCGCAACAACTTGCCACCGGCAGCCGTCTTACCGGAAAAACTGGTACACGTCAGCGGGCGCACCATTCCCGGTCAATTTGCCGGGGTGATGGGTTCCGAGCATGACCCCTGGTTTATCGAGGCCAGTCAATTCCGAACCAGTGAATACATTCACGGCGCCTTTCCCGAGTATGGTTTCCATCGCTGGAATGGACCCACCACACCCAAGGATTATCGATTTGAGGCACCTCGACTGGAGCTACACCAGGGCATGGCCAAGGATCATTTCCGCTCCCGGGTAGCCTTACTGGATGATCTCCAGCGGCAGCGTGAACACCTGGATCGCGCTGGTTCCATCCTTAACTTTGATCGTTATCGCCAGGAAGCCATTTCCATGTTAACGGGTACCCAGGTCCACAAGGCACTGGATATTCATAACGTGGACGACAAGATTCAGGAGCGTTATGGTCGCAATTCCTTTGGATGGTCCCTGTTGATGGCCCGCCAGTTAGTCCAGGCGGGAGTCAGCATGGTCCAGGTCAATCTTGGCAATGACGAATCGTGGGATACCCATGAATCGGCATTCAAGAACCTGAAAAACTTCCTGCTGCCTCCCACCGATCGCGCTGTGTCTGCCCTGATCGAGGACCTGGAGCAACTGGGCATCCTGGACGACACGTTGATTGTCATGGCCGGCGAGTTCGGTCGTACGCCAAAGATCTTTACCTTCAAGGGCGCGAAATCCGGGTTACCCGGACGAGATCACTGGGGCGCTGTGCAAACGGTATTTTTCGCTGGCGGTGGAGTCAAGGGCGGCCAGGTAATCGGATCTTCAGATCGCATAGGTGGTTATCCTGCGTCTGACCCGCAGACTCCTGAAAACATGGCGGCGAGCATTTACCAAGCCCTCGGCTTACCCTCCACCGTGGCCTGGTATGACAAGTTCAAGCGACCCCACCAGGTTTATCACGACGAGCCGATTCCAGGTCTCATCGGTTAGGCCAGGACATCCTGCACCACGTGTCCGTGCACGTCGGTCAAGCGACGATTCAACCCGTTGTGGTAATACGTCAAACGCGTATGATCGATTCCCAACAGGTGCAGCAGGGTGGCATGAAAATCGTACACCGTCACCGGGTTCTCTGCTGGCTGGTAACCCACCTCGTCACTGACCCCGTGATGATATCCCGGTCGCAATCCCGCTCCGGCCATCCATCCCGTGAAGACCAGCGGGTGGTGATCGCGACCCCGGCCGGTACCCTGTGAAAAAGGCGTACGACCAAATTCAGAGGACCAGACGACGAGGGTATCCTCCAGCAGGCCACGTTGCTTCAAATCTTTCAAGAGGGCCGCGCACGGTTGGTCCAGTTGCCTTGCCTGGTTGGTATGATTACGTACCACGTCCTCGTGGGCATCCCAGTTAATCCGGGGCGATCCCAGGGCGCCACCGTTATAGATCTGGACAAACCGTACTCCCCGTTCAATCAAGCGCCTGGCCATCAGGTAGTTCGTTGCCGAGGCAGCGATTTCTTTCCGGTCGAGTCCATACATCCGGCGAGTGGCTTCCGATTCATCGGCCAGATCCACCACTCCCGGAATACTAGTCTGCATTCGCGAGGCAAGCTCGTAGGACCGGGTACGGGCCAGGAGTTCATCGTTTCCCGGGTTGGCCCGGGCAAAGGACTCGTTGAAGCGGGCCAGCACATCCAGGCTGTCCTGGCGACCGGCAGGTGAGACGCTTGCAGGTGTTTTCAGGTGGGCGATGGGATCCGTTTTACCATCAGTCGAAAACGCCGTCCCCTGATGCTGGGCTGGCAGGAACCCCTGGCTCCAGTTACTGGTACCACCGTTTGGTAAACCCCTCGGATCGGGAAGAACCACGAATGTTGGCAGTTCATCATTGGTAGATCCCAGTCCATAGGAAAGCCAGGAACCCACGCTGGGAAAACCGACCTGTGTAAAACCGGTATTCATTTGAAAGCAGGCAGGTGTATGTGATGAGCTCTTGGCCACCAGCGTATGGAAGTAGGTCAGATCATCTGCACACGTTGCCAGTTGCGGTAACAACGAGCTGACCCAAGCGCCACTCTCGCCATGCTGTCGAAAAGCGAAAAAGCTTTTTCGTAATTGGCCCACCTTGCCGAAAAAGGTATCGATCTTTCCCTTGCCCAGCAACGGTTTTCCGTCCAGTTTTTCCAGCGCGGGCTTGTAATCAAACGTATCAACCTGGCTGACACCGCCTGGCGAAAAAATATGGATGCAACGTTTTGCCCGGACGGTGTGGTGTGGTCGATGAAGAACCGCTGGCGTGGCAGCCTCCGCCAGGTAACCGTCTTTCTCCAGCAGGCTCGCCAGTGCAATGGCTCCCAGGCCGCCAGCCATTTGCCCACAAAAATCGCGGCGACTGGATCGCATTGCATCACCGTTCGGATTACCTGTCGGAAAGCCCATGCTCGCGGACAACCTTGTTTGCTAGTTGGAGTAAAGAAATTCGCTACTGTTGAACAGGACCCAGCAAACATTTGCCAGTCCATGCTGGCGACCCAGTTCAACCAGCTTGTTTTTTTCCTGCTCACCGGGCTTGCGGGTCAGTGCCCGTTCGAAAGCATGGACCACCTGCTTCTCCAGGTGCGGTCCCACCAATTGTTCAACACGTCGTGCAAACAGCTTCGACTGCCGTAACACGAAAGAATTATTCATTAGCGCCAGTGCCTGAGTGGGGGTGATCGTATTGCGTCGCCTCGGGGTAGCGATAGAAGGTGACGGACAGTCAAAACAATCCAGCAGGGGGTCCCGCCCGGTAATCACGTTCGCGCGGTAAACAGTGCGCCGATTGAACTGCGGTTTGTCACTATCAAACAGGTGGTAAAAATGAGTGTTAAAAGTAGTCACCGTAAAGGGCTTGAAGCTTGGGCCGTGCATGGTTTCATCCAGCGCACCGCTGACTTGCAGCATCGTATCGCGAATCACCTCGGCTTCCAGTCGACGCGGTGTGAATCTCCAGAGCAAGCGATTCTCGGCATCCTTTTCCGCGGCCCCGGCAGCGAAGCGAGTGGACTGGTGATAGGTCGCCGATTCCAGGATCAACCGGTGAACATGCTTGATGCTCCAGCCCGAGCGCATGAACTCGCTGGCCAGCCAATCCAGCAGCTGGGGATGAGATGCTGTTCCCCCGTTAAACCCCAGGTCACTGGCTGTTTTGACCAACCCGCTACCAAAATGAAACTGCCAAATCCGGTTGACCAACACGCGGGCTGTTAATGGATTGTCTTGATCGGTCAGCCAACGGGCAAATCTCTGGCGCCGTTCAGCTTCCGGTGCGTCTGCGGCCAACTCGAGTTCCGCCGACAGTGACGAAAATGCGGATACGCCACCTGGTGTCACCGGAGGACCCTGCTTCTCGATATCACCGCGCAGCAGGACATGAGTCGGCGGTGGCTGTCGGCGCGAACCGATATAAGCCAACGGCGATGCGAGCGCGCTGATTGCTTCTTTCACGCTCTTCTGTTGCTGCTGCAACTCTGTTTGCCGGGAGCGCAACGACTCCACGTCCTTGTTTTTCTGGCGTGATGCCACATCGGCAAAACGTCCCCCCTGTAGCCTGTCAAATCTCCACAGACCCACGGTTTCCCTGGTAACCTTAAACGGACCAGGTGATTTTTCAGTAACCGGCTGGATGGAACTGGAGATGCGTACCTCGTCGACCGCCCCGTCGCAGGTAATGCGACCTGCCGTGTAGCCACCGATATCAAGGGTTCCCAGTGGACCCGGGGGCTGGACACGTTTGACTGGCTGTTCCTTGACCTGCTTGCCATCAACATAAAGCTTGACAACCTGGCCGTTGAACTGCATCGCCAGGTAATGCCACTTGCCATCGGTGATCACGACTCCAGACCGAATCGTCGCTGGCTCGTAACCTGGCATATAGACGCTGTAATCTCCAGGACCGGCAAATGAATACAATTCCCAGTGTTCTCCTGAACTTTTCAGGTTATTGGCGACGAACACGTTAAACTGATCCGCGCGTCCCGCCAGGACCCAGCATTCCACGGTCAGGGGTGGCTTGTGATAGCTCGCCCGGGAGCCTGTTGTTGCCTGAACCTTGCGGGCATTCAGAGCCGATCCATGTTGACCCTTCACGAGGCTTTCCGATGCCTTCGTGGGAACTAAATCCGCGGAAAACTGTGCTTGCAGCTTGGCAAGTTCCGCTTCAACTTGTTTCTGCCTGGAAACCAGGGGGGCCTTTCGGGAGGCCAGTTGCTGGAGTTCGTCTGGCAATAAGATGGACCGACTGCCGTCATCTTTTGGCCCCCGCCGGTGGTCAACACCATCAAAGACTGCCTTGATACGATAGTAATCTGTTTGCGGAAGCGGATCGAATTTATGGTCATGACAGCGGCAACAATTGACGGTCAACCCAAGAAACGTACCCGTTACCGTCCCCACGAGTTCGGCGATCTGCTCCTCGTGGGCGCGTCGCATTTCACTCTGGCTGGCACCCACGTTCTGCACCTCGTCCCATTCACTGGCCACGAGAAAACCACTGGCCACGATGCTTTCCCGCGTCCGCCTGGCCTGCACATCACCCGCCAACTGTTCATGAATAAACTGGTCGTAGGGCAGATCCGCATTAAAGCTGCGGATCACATAGTCCCGGTATCGCCAGGCACGTGGGCGAAACTTGTCGTGTTCAAAACCATCGCTTTCTGTAAAACCGATCACGTCCAGCCAGTGGCGCGCCCAACGCTCCCCGTAGCGGGGCGATGCAAGAAGACGATCGATCAGTCGACTTTCTGCACCCGGTAACGGGTCTGTTTTAAATTCAACCAGTTCGCTGGGAACAGGCGGCAATCCCAACAGGTCAAAAGTGGCACGTCGCAACCACTGGCGACGGTCCACCGCTGGGGCAGGTTTCAGCGATTGGGCCTCGAGACGAGCTAACACGAAATGATCGATTGGATTGCGAACCCATTTCGCGTTCCGCACGGCAGGAATATCCGGCGAGGATACTGGTTGCAGGGACCACCAATCTCGACCGGCTCGATACCTGGTGGAAACATCAAAGCGGCTGAGCGTACGGTTCTGGGGCCATGGTGCCCCCCGTGTAATCCATTGACCAATCTTTTGGATTTCTTCTTTCGATGGACGGGCGTGATTTCCTTCCGGCGGCATCGAGCCATCCGCCAACCGCTTCATGAACGGGCTTTCCCCGGGCTTACCTGGCACAATACGTGGCCCATCTTCACCGGGCTGCATGGCCACACGAGCCGTGCTGAGATCAAAATCTCCCTCGTGATCACTCGGATTATGGCAGCCAATACATGACCTTAACAGCACCGGCGCAATATCCCGATCAAAAATCGTATCAGCTGGTTCGGCCGCCCGCACCACGTCCCCGACAAGCATGCCCAGCACCACGAGACAGGGAGGGAAACAGGCGGCTGAAAATCGAAAGATAACTGGCAAGAGGTTCATCGCTCCACGAGGCTGGATTCACAATATTACGGGAAACTACAATCCTGGATTCATTATAACGCTCAGGCTGCTAATCCTCACCGCTCGCTAGCGGATTCCGTGGGGTCTTTCGAGATCACATCCTGTAGCCACTTTCTTAAGGTAACTCGTGCCGGGCTCGGACGCAGTACCCAGGCGTCATTGTGATTGCGAAATCCCGTGGCATGGAACATAAATGCACCCTGCACTTCGGTCCCCTGCAGGTATTGTCGAGTTGCATTGAGCGCCGTTTCGTCGAGGGTCTTGTTCTCGTGGCAGATAAACTGGGGGCGACCCTGTAACCGCTTCAACCGCTCCAGCGCCGCGGGTCGTTTCACATCCGCGTAAGGCCACCCCTCTCGCACGCCATCATAATGGCTGTAAGGAATAAACGCTCGCCACAGTGATGCCACCTGGTCGTTGTGGAGGCCCAGGTAATTACAGGCAATGGCGCCACGTGAGAAACCGGTCAGGACAACCATTTTTTCATCTCCCCCGTACTGCTTACAAATCCAGGGAACCGCTTGTTGGCAATAGGCCAGCGTAGCAGCCGGTTTATAGGTAGGGGCATCACCCCACCATCTCGTCACGTTCTTTGTGCCCGCTTCATTCAAGTATGGCAGGCACAGCCAGATGAACCCCTTGCCCGCAGTAATACCATAGCCCAGCTTACTTCCCTCGACATGGCCAGCACTGACATCGCCATAACGGCTTCGGAAGGGCCCGTTGCCGGCATATTCAACAATCACGGGGTAACGCTGTCCCGGCTGCCAGTCGGTGGGCAGGTAAAGAGCGTGGTAGGCTGATGTTTCACGATATTGCGGCAGCACCTGCTTGACACGTTTACCGGGCGCGGGGGCAGCTGTCTTCATCTCGGGAACCACCAGGTCCGGCGCTACGGTCCGCAGGTCCGGCGTTTCTTCCGCTGGCAAGGACTGGCCGAGGGCCAGCAGGACCAGGGCAAGTATTGCGGTGCGAGACAGGCAAGGCGTCACGGCAAAAAGTCCTTTCGGAACGTTTGGGTATTTACTTCAGCATACTGCGTTTTAATTCCAGCGAGTCGATCTTCTCACCATCGATCGAAATCACCGTGTAACGAACCGTTGGATCGTCGACAGTGGTGTCAAATTCAACCAATCCAAATGACTGTTTCTTGTTGTAAGAGAAGATCGCTTCCTGCATCGTTTTGTGCACATGATTGTTCGTAAGCCGAGAAGAATTGAATTCGTAAAGGGCGTACCCATTGGGGCGATCAATTTTCCAGGCATCCGAGCGATGACGGTCGGCACTCATCAGCAAAACACCCTCGATTTTCTTTTCCGTGAGGAAACCAAAGATCTCATTGCGTTCCTGCTTAAAGCCATTCCAGGTATCCTTGGAATCTCCCTTCGTCCGATAGTCCCAGGGGACCGGTGACGCCACCACTTTAAAGGTACCGGTCGACGACGAGAGGGTTTGCTTGAGCCATGCTTTTTGAGCCGGTCCCAGCATCGTCTTGTCTTTTCGATGTCGGTAGTAACGTCCATCGAGCATGATGAAGTGGATATCACCGGCATAGAAGTCGTACCAGCATCCCGGTTGTTTTTCTCCAGCTCCATACCCCGGGTTTGCCCAGTTTTGACGGTAGACATTCCAGACCGGGATCTTCCAGGACGGCGAATTGATTTCTGGTCCCCCGCTGCAATCATTGGTACCGAAATCATGATCGTCCCAGATACTATAGACCTGGGTCTGGGCAACCAGTTTTCGAAAGGAGAGCGATGACTGGCGACGGTAATAACAAAACCGCTGCATTTGGCTGCTTTCTGGATCATCGCTGTACATGTTGTCACCGAGCAGGAACAACACGGCCGGCCTGGACTTGCCGATC
The DNA here is from genome assembly GCA_046583055.1 of Pirellulaceae bacterium. Classification (GTDB taxonomy): domain Bacteria; phylum Planctomycetota; class Planctomycetia; order Pirellulales; family Pirellulaceae; genus JAZADA01. The sequence continues at coordinate 13,579 of JAYGDH010000584.1, forward strand.
GTATCCCACATGTGTTCATGGCCAGTGACATAGCCGGCCCCACCTCCAAAGGCCAAGCGAAATTTCACACCCGTATCCCGCTTTGGCCAGGTACGAAATCGGCTGGCGTAAGGAAGCTTGACCGGTTTGTCATTCACAAACAGGGCGTACTCGTATTGCGTGTTGCCCTGTAAAGCGCGGAAGTTAATCACCGCTGTAAAATCAGTGGCGGCTGTTGTTTCTTTTCTGGCTTCAACGGTTTTATTGTCGCTTCCTGTCAAAACAACTCGGACACTGGCAGCGCTGGCGGTTCGCAGCCAAATTTGGGCCGTGGAATCGCTAACCGAACCGACCATTGGTCCCTGGATCGGCTGATTTGCGTGTTGCTTGACGATGGCCTGAAACGTACTCTCCGCAGCCAGTGGCCGTAACAGGTCGTGCGCATCGGCGGCCACCCGGCCGGTCGGCACACCCATTGCCACGGATCGTTGCAACTGGGTCATGGCCTCCGGCAAGCTGCCGGACTGGGCCAGCGCGATCGCTTTCTGGTAAACCCATTCGCTATCCCTGGAAAATTTTGCGATTCGCTGTTCCAGAACTTCTAGTGCTTGCTGATGTTTTCCAGCGCGAATCAAGTTACGAGAAACCTTGTAGTCGTGTTGTGCTGCTGCCTGGTTGCCAATGAGGCCCAGGCCAAGCCATAACAAACCCAGGCCAATACATTGAAAAAGTGATTTCATCATTTCTCTCTTTTTTTCTGGGGATCTATTTCTGCAGCGTGGGTAGTGTCCAGCGCACAGCCTCGACATGTGTTTTTCCGTCCTGGCCACGGTAGCTGTAACAGGAAACAAGTGAACTGTCTGGGTTTTGTATGGTATTACCAAATCCACCGCCACTAGCACCCTGGTTCTCGTAGCTGATCACCATGCGATCATGTCGAAAGTCCCACGTATCGCCATCATCGTTACTCAGGATGGCGCGCACGCCAAGTGGATATCCATCTGTCGAGCCACTGCGCACGGTAAATGTTAACAACAGGCGTCTATCTGCCAGCTTGAGGAAGCGAGGATACATCTCACCGTAAATACCAAAGCGACCACCTTCTTTTTGTTTTTTCCATGAATGACCACCATCAGTCGAAAGCCAGAGCATCATGCGATCGGCGTTATCGTTGCCAGCCAGGGATTCACCTGGTCTGACAGGTAATTTCCAGTGGGGACCACCACGATCCACCCGAACCACGTGCAGTAACCGGTCCTGCTCACCGCGGTAGGTCACACTCTGGCAGAAGAAACCGTCCACGTCGCTCCAGCCTTGCGTATCCGGTATGAGCGACTTGTCCCAGGTTTTTCCCCGGTCCCGGCTGCGCCACAGGTACGTGTAGTCCGGAGCCTGTTTGCCACCATGGGACATGCTGACCCCCAGGCACGTCAGTTCTTTTCCGGGTCGCCGGGGATCAGGTACTTCAAATGCCGTCCAGTCATTCATGGTCGCTGCCCGAGCGGGAAACGCTGTGGGTCCAACGCGGGTTTCGGTCCAGGTTTTTCCCCGGTCCACCGAGCGAAACACCTTGCTATAGGTATGACCTGCCTTGTTGACCGAATCGTTGCTCAAGAAATGGCAGGGCATTAACAGGGTGCCATCGGACAGGCAGGTGAGGGCAAATTCTCGTCCTGCCACATCGGGGCGCGGTTCACGCTTGGCCCACGTTTTTCCACCATCATGCGAGCGCCAAAAAACTGCATGTTCTTTCATCGGATTCCGACCGGCGTGAAAGCAGACGATCAACAGCTGATCATTCTTCAGTTTCACGATCCAGGGCTTGTAGTCTTCCGGGATTCCCAGTGGCGTACGAACTGCCGGCAGCGGGCGACCGGACAATTGCTTCGGCTGGAATACCTGGATCGGCAGTGCTTGTGCCTGTGTCGATTCAACGATCAACATAGCCGCCCACAATACCGGATAACAGGATGGTTTGAATAGCATGGTAATCATTAGATCTATCCTTGATGAATCTCAGGAACTCCGTGGTGCGACGATAATCAAAGGCAGTACTAGCGTAAGCGGTCGAAACGAAGCTGGTAGTGATCCAGCAGCGGTGTACGATCCGGATGTGTCGAGTGAAAAACAAACTCGATTTGAACCGGCTGGTTAATATCCAAGCGGCTCCCACTGCTTACATCTCTCAGCAGGGGACGTTGCTGTGAATCCAGCACATTAATTTGCAGTGATGTACCTGCTGGCGTGATCGTGCTGTAACGCAGCTCCACGAAGCGGCAGGAAGCTGGCGGCTCAAGCACCTCGGTAAGAAATCGTCCTGTGGCTGGATAGTTTCCGTTAGCCTGCTTCAATACCAGGTTGTCCGTTCGATTCTCGACCAGCGTTCGTGTACCACGATGAATAAAATAGGAGTCTTCGTAGGCCCATGGCACATGGTTCAAACGCTGGTAATTGCGACGACGCTGGTAGTGCTCGGTCCTCGGGCCCAGGCCCCGGGTCTCAATAACATCCATCCCTCCACTGCCACTGACGACCAGTTCCATCTGTGGATCCTGGTCAATGTTGGCATAAAAGGCTTCACCCCAGTAGCGATCACCACCCACATTGAGCTGATCAAGGATCTTGCCCTCCGGTGACAAAACAAAGACGATCCCCGCTGCTTTTTTTGAATAGCCGCCGTTGGTCATGGCCAGGATTTCCAGGCCCGCTTTGCCATCAACGTCGCACAAGATTGGGGTCATGTAAGCGTGGAATGAATCGTCCAACTTCGGCCGCAGGTCCCGTTTCCACTGTAAGACGCCTTTGCCATCCAGGCAGAAGACTTCTCCACCAAATGTCATGCCCACGATTTCCACCTGGCCATCGCCATCCAGGTCCGCGACGTTAGGAGAATCTTCACAGGAGAGCCCCGCTACTTTCCAGAGTAACCTACCATCGGTCTCAAACGCATACACCGCATCGTGAGCCTCATCGCCAGCATAATTGTCGACCGACTTAACAATCTCCACCTGACCATCACCGTCGATGTCCACCAGCACGGGATCGGCACTCGAGGCATTATCGTCGGTGTCATATTTCCAAATAGTCTTCAACGATAATGGATCGTAACGAACAAGCTGTCCCTTGGAACTGCGATCGTCACCCGACCCGGCAAACAGATCCCACTTGCCATCCCGATCAACATCCATCGCACTCGTGTAACAACCACACTGCACCCAACCCTTCCTGCGATCCAGCAGGGTCAGGTCAGCCATGTTGAGTCGCACCAGGTACTTCGTCCGCGTACCAAAGAACCCGTCGAGAATGCCGTCGTGATCGGCATCCAGTACCACGGCGGAATTTCCCAGCTTGCCATCGTCAGCTGTCCACTGAGCCTTGATGTTCCCCAGGCCATCCAGCACATAGAGTTTTCCGGGCGCGGACGTGGTGTAGACAATCTCTACCTTGCCATCCCGGTTCAAATCGTAGGCCAGGATGGACTGTTGCTCACCGGGTATCAACTTCTTCCAGCGAACCTCACCCGTGGCCGCATCCAGCATGGACAATTCGTGGGTTTTCCTGGAAGCCAGCAGGATCCCACGCTTGCCGTTATTTTGATAATCAACACAGGTACCCGCCTGGCAGAAGCTCTTGTCGCCCCGTTGATACTGGATCCGCAGCAATCCATTTACCGAGCTGGCGGCAGGCGGGGAATCGGCCGCCAGCAGGGAGCTGGTTAGCAATAACAGGGTTGGAATCATCGACGTTCTCCGCAGCGACTTACAGCCATTTGATTATAAACGAGTCAAGGCGCTTGCAGGACAACCTAACATGATTCAAAAAGGGGTATCGCTGTTCTACAAAGAGATTTTCCTGTTACCGGAAGGCACTTCCTTGTGATTAACTCCGATCGACTCCTGGAAACGTTCCTGTCCATCCTGCGAATCGACAGTTATTACCCAAACGAGGATCCCGTCATCGAGCCCTTGCGGCCCAAGTTGGAGCGACTGGGGCTCCAGTTGTCGATTGATGAACACCGCAACGTTCTCGGTTTCTGGCCTGGCACCGGTGAGCTGGCTGAGCTGGATCCTGTCATGCTCTGTGCCCATACCGATACCGTCTGGCCGACCCCCGAAATGGAACCGGTGGTACGGGACAACGCGGTCCATACCGATGGATCGAGCGTCCTGGGTGCCGACGACAAGGCCGCGGTGGCGGCGATTGTGGAAGCCGTGGAGGCGATCGCCGATGCAGGCCTGCCTCATCCACCGGTGGAAGTTCTTTTCACGGTCGGCGAAGAGGTTGGGCACATCGGTTCGCGGGCCTTCGATGTTTCCCTGGCTCGTTCGAAAATGGTCTTCGTACCCGATGCCAATGGTACCGTGGGAGGCGTCATGCTGGCGGCACCCTGGACGATTGCTTACAAGTGCATATTCCATGGTCGTGCTGCCCATGCGGGGATGGATCCTGAAAACGGTCATAGCGCTCTCAGCATGGCAGCACGTGCTATTGAAACCATGAGACTGGGCCGCATCGATGAAGAGACAACTGCCAACGTGGGAACACTCAACGGGGGCGAGGCGATGAACATCGTGCCGCCGCGCGCCGAGATGGTCTGGCAATTACGCAGTCTCGATGAACACAAGTATGAACGCTACAAAGAAGAATTGTTGGCAGCCTGTCGTGATGCCGCGGAAGCGTTTGGAGGAACGGTGGAATTCGAACAGGTTGGCGGCACCCGAGGATTCCGCTTCAACGAAGACGATCCCATCATTACGCGAGCAAGATCTGCCATCGAGGCTAGCGGCATTGAGCCCTGGACAGCGGTCACTTGTGGCGGCAGTGATGCCAACGAGTTCAATGACCATGGCCTCGCCGCGGTCGTGATCTCGGTGGGTTACCTCGATATTCACACGAACGAAGAGTCGATGCCACTGGACCAGCTAACCCAGCTTGCCGACGTCTGCTGCTCACTAATGCTGGGGAAATAGCAGGTATCAAAAGGCGATAACGCCAACCCGAGGGACTCCGGATCTCAACAGATAATTCACCAGGACCTTCCTTTCGTGAAGTTCATGAATGGTTACTTTTGCCCGTGCTTGTGTTTCTTCTTCAAGTGCTCGGGCAGTTGATAGCCACCTGCCTCCAGGAATGACACCAGGTTTACAATTTCTTCCCTGGTCAACACGTTCATCATTCCCGCGGGCATTGCCGACACCCTGGAAGCGATCTTTTCATCAACATCTTTCTTGGCCACTCGCGTGATGGCGTTGGGCAAAAGCAAGTTCGTGATCACGCGATATTCCTTTGCTGTTTCCTTGATAATCACGCCAGCCACTACACGCCCATCTGATTTCACGAATTGGTGTGGCCGATATTTTTCGTTAATTTCTTTCGAAGGTTCCAGAAGTTGCTGTAATAGCTTCATCCCCTTGAACCGCTTGCTGATCTCGGTCAGATCCGGGCCCAGGTTGATCCCATGTCCCGCAATTAGGTGACACTGGTTACAACGGGCTTTCATGTACGCCTGCATTCCGCGCATCACGGCTTGCTCGTTATCCTTATCGGTCTTCAGTTGCGGAAAATCGCTCATCTGCCACTCCTTGACCACGGTCGGCTTAATGGCTGCCAGCATGGATGGCACATCTTGCAGGTCTTCGGCTACGATCAGCAGTCCCTTCATGACCACCCAATGCCCAGGAAAGGTACAAACATACGGATAGATTCCCGGTTCGCTGGGGGCTATGAACCGCAGTACCTGGACCTGCGCACGACGGGTTGGGCCAATCATTCGGCTCGCCTGCAAAATTAATTGTTTCTTTTGCCGCGGAATAAAATCTGAATTTGCAAAGCGTGGCTCCTTGGCCATCTGGTTAGCTGCCATGCCGACTTCTTCCAGGGCTCCCGGCCTGACAATGACCAGGTTATGGTCCGTTGCATCCGGATTTGTGAAGACGATCTTGACCGGTTGGCCTACTGTCACCGCCACGCGGTCAACTGTGTATCGCATGCGCTCTGGCAAGCATGAGATAGTAACTTTCTTGAGATTCTCCTGTGAATCGAACTGTGCTTCCGATGCGCTGGGCGTCGGTTCCTTCAGGGCACCTCGTTGCCTGGCCTGTTTCAGCAACCTGATGATGTCATACTCGGCGTTGTCTTCCCAGTGGCGCCGCAGGGCCTGCGACCCAAGCGCACAGGTCATGGCATAGGCCAGGTGGTTGCCATGAGGGTGCTGGTAGGTTTCCAGTAGGGCATCCAGGGCAGCCTTGCTGCCAAGATAGCTAGCTGCAATCGCAGCTTCCATGCGCACGATGCCATTGGAGTCATTGGCTGACTTACGCAACAAATCGATGGCATTGGGAAGATGGGAATGCCAGTAACGCAACTGCTGGGTCGCTGCCGCCCGGGCATGGTGATTGTCACAACCCAGGACTTCCAACAACAACAGGGTGTTCACCGCGTCGATATTGCGATACGCCCATATTGCTTCCACCTGATGATGTCGAAACCGTGGATCTTGCGGAGCCAGTTTGACCACCCACTGGTCCAATGCTTTCTTGACTGCCCCCGGGTCTTTCGCTCGCAGCTCTCGCTTAGCCCAGTAACGGTACCGATATTCCGGTTGTTTCAACAGGTCCAGGAGTTGCTGGATCGAGGCTCCGGCGATTCTTGGTGGCTCCTGCAACTCTCTGCCCTTGGCGGTAATTCGCCAAATACGACCCGAGTGTCGATCTCGCCTGGGGTCACGAAGGGAATATTGCGCGTGGCCTTTCACCGGGTTGTACCAGTCACAAACATAGAGCGCTCCACGAGGGCCAAACCGAATATCAACTGGAATAAAACTCAGGTTCGTTGAAAAAATGAGGTCAGAAACATACTCCTCGTCATACCCAAACTCACTTTCGACCCAGTTGTGGATTTCCACCCGGTTCGTGGGCTTGTAGCGCACCTTGATATAACTGCCCTGCAGTTCCGTGGGAAAGGATTTAAAATCCACGAATTCCTGGCCACAGGTTCCCGAGTATGCCCGCAAGCCAGCGGGCTTGGGGTGCTGTTGCGGATAGGGTGGATCCAGCGAATGAAATGCTGCTGCATAAATCGGGTGGCTGGCGACATGCTGGCCCCAGTCATCAAAGGTGACCCCCCAGGGGTTGGTGCTGTGATAGGTCCCGAAACTAGTCAACCGATGTGTCCGGGGTTCAAAACGAAACCAACCGCTATTTTGCTGTCGCACGGGCCCATAGGGTGTCTCCACCTGCGAATGGTGGAAAATCGATTCTCGGAATATTAAATCCCCGTCGGGTGTCCAGGCGAAATCGTGCAGCGCGTGATGCGAATCCTCTGTTCCAAAACCGGTCAGCAACTGCTGTCGAAAATCTGCTTTGCCGTCTCCATCGGTATCCTTGATGAAGGTCAGGTGAGGCATTTCTGAAACATAAACACCTCCATCACCAAATTCGAACGAAAGAGGAATATGGAGATTGTCTGCAAACACAGTTGATTTATCTGCGCGGCCATCTCCATCGGTATCTTCCAGGACCACCAGCTTGTCGTTGGGCTTGTTACCCGGATAGACATGCGGGTAAGTCGTAGAACAGCTAACCCACAACCGTCCCCGGCTATCCCACCGCATTTGAATGGGCGCTGCAATGTCTGGAAACTGCTCTTCGCCAGCAAACAGGTTGACCTCGAACCGCTCATCCACCTTGAACGCCTTGAGTTCCTCGGCAGCAGTCATCCACTGGTTGGCACCACGACTTTCTTTCGTGGGAGGCAATTCTGGCAGGTTGGAATCATTAACAATCGCAGCTCCCGGTCTCACCGCTTTCCCGTCAGCCAGGTCCCAGATCTGTTGAGTACGATTCTGCACCATGATGTCAAAGTTTTGCATGGCCGGCAGAAAATCCAGGTAGCCATAACTCTTGTTGCGACCACCCGTGTAATAAAACGTGTTGACCGGGCGATAACGTCGAAAATACTGCTGGTTCTTGTCGGTGACGATTTTCCGAATACGTTGATTGACCTGCGGTGCGGTTTCCTGGAAGACACCCTCATAAAGCGACCTGGAAAAAATCGCATTTCCCTGCTCATTCAGGTGGCACCCGTTAAGCGTGAGATCCGACACCGGATCCTTCATGGCAGCGGCAGTATCTGAAAAAACATCCACGAATCCGACGCCACATTCTTTGGCCACCGCGCGCATTGCTTCCAAGTAGGCGCGGATGCGATCGTTGTTTAGATCAGCCGCTGGCACCCCGGTAATATTCTCGTTGGCAATCGGTGACACCAGTACGATTTGTGGCCCCGTCTTGCCATTGAACGATTTGGCCTGCAGTTCCCTGGTATAGCTTGCCAGGCTTTTGCGAAAGGCTGCTAACCCGGCTGGACCTGCAAATGATTCATTAAAACCATAGGCAGCAAAAATGATGTCGATTTTTTCATGCGTCAAATGCTGATCCAGATCCGCAAAATTAGCCGGCCGCACCTGCACATCCGGTGTATCAGCTGACCAGGCTAAATTACGTACGACCAACTTGTGTTGTGGGTATCGCTGGTGCAACAGCGTTTCAAAGTGCCCAAAGAGCCGCGACCGCTCCAGTAACGTGTTTCCCACCAGCGCGATCCGACTGCCTGTCGGAATATCCAACGGCAAACCTGTTTTCACCGGGGCGGTTTGAGTTGCTCGCGGTGCCGTGTTTTCATAAATACCGAATTTGCGATAAGCAGGGTCCTCTGGTGGAGCCTGCTTGTTTGTATTTTTGTTCCTGCCATCCTGCTTGTTCTGGTTCTTGTTTTTCTGGGCTATTCCAGGTTTAACCTGGACCTGCTGGGCACCACCCAGCAGCTGCGGCGCTGCAAGATATCCCAGCGCGGAAACACCCCCGGTCACGCAACAAAGCATGGCCCAAAGACCGCGAACATGTCGAAACTGTGGCTTGCTCATCGAGACCCCCGGGATACCATCAATGCAATTACAACCGTATTACTTGGCATAGCATTTCTAGAATCTGGCTACAAGCAGATGACCGAAACTATTCAGCCGGTCGGGAAGCAGGTAGAAGCTTCTGGCCACCCTGGAAGCAGGGCTCTCGCGCTGTCTTTCTCAGGAAAACAACGTGTCAATCGGGCGACCATTTTCAACGAGCCGGCTGAGATCGGGTGGTAATCCCTGTTGCAAACGCATCTCTCCAACATCAAACAGCGTGTGCATGATCGTGGACATCATCTCCACGGGTGAAATCGGTGTGGTTCCGGGAACATCAGCCTTTCGAGCCGACTGCCCAATCACCTGGCCCATTCGCAATCCACCGCCGGCAAAAGCAAGTGTTCCCAGTTTCGCCCAGTGATCACGTCCGCCTTTCTTGTTCACCCTTGGAGTCCGCCCAAAATCGCCCGTGATCACCAACAGGATTTTATCGCTCAAGCCACGTTGATCAACATCATCCAGAAAGACTGACACTGCCCGGTCCAGGGTACGACCCAACATTTCCATACCCTGGGCCATGCCGGGGTTATTCCCATCTGCATGCATGTCCCAGCCGGCACTATGAACCGTCACAAAACCGCAGCCAGCCTCGCATAATCGCCGGGCCACCAACATCTGCTTACCCAGCGTGGATGGCCTGAAGGCCTTGTGTCCAATACGGATGTGACTCGTGTCATAACGTTCCACTAACCGTGGGTCTTCCTTCCGATAATCAAAAGCTTCAGCTCCAGTACCGAGAATCAGGTTCATCGCCTGGGAAGTAAACTTATCAACTGCTTCCATGCTGGACGTCGTACTAGATTGTCTTTTCAGGCGATCCATCAAACGCAGCAAGGCCAGCCGATTCTCCAATATTTCCGCTGGCAAAATCAACTTGATACTCGCCGAGAGGGGGCTCCTGTTTCCTGTTGCATTGCCGGAAGGACCATCTGTCGACCAGCCCACCTCGTGTCCGAACGGCGCATAGGCCATCCCCAGCGATCCCGGCCAGGAACCCTTGGCGACTCGTTTAATCTCCTTGCGGTATTGACCATCAATTTCCTTCTCGGTCAACAGACTGTACGTTGGCATGCCGGAATCAGGATGATTGGTTCCTCTTAAACGGGCGTAGCATGATCCCATGCTGAATCCTGATTTCTGTTTTCCTGCTGGATCCGTACCCCCGGACAAGACGTGAACATGAGCCTCCTCGTGCCCGCCCACCTTATGGCTGAACGATCGCACTACTGCCATCTTGTCCGCATGAGCAGCCAACCCGGGAAACGTTCCGCCAAATGTCACGCCAGGCAAGCGTGTCTTGACCGCCCCGGTTACACTTCGCGTTCCGTCAGGAGCGTCCATCTTTGGATCGAACGTCTCAATATGGCTGGCGCCACCCGAAAGATAAAGCAATATTACCGACTTGTCCCGGATGAAATGACTACCGTTGTTTTTCGCGACCGCCTGGATAGCCAGCAACTGGGACAACGTGAGTCCACTCAGGCCCAGGCCCCCCACCTGAAGAAAATCGCGCCGAGTTAGTCTCTCGTAACAGCGACTCCCGGCTTGATGGAACGTTCTCGACATCGAATAGGATTCTCTTCCACGAATTCTCGAACAGCTCACCTGCTAACAGTGAGTCATCCTATCGACGTTCGGCTTTCTTTTCCAGCGAACATTCGGTAGCGCCTGGCAAACCTTGCTGGTTGCCACTGGTACGACGGTGCTAGCTTTACCTGGATCACATTCGTCAGAAAACGCTTGGTCGCAAGACCCTGGCAGCAGTATTAGTAATGCCCAGTATTAACTGCTTTAAACATCCAGGTTGCGAACGTCGAGTGCATGTTTCTCAATGAACTCTCGCCGGGGCTCGACCTGATTTCCCATGAGAATACGAAAGACTTCCTCGGCCGCCCCCAGGTCACGCATGCTGACCTGTACCAGCGTGCGATTTTCTGGATCGAGGGTTGTTTCTCTCAACTCCTCCGCATTCATTTCGCCGAGCCCTTTAAAGCGGGTTATCTGGAGCCCCTTTTCTCCTGCTGCTCGAACCGCTCCAAGCAATCCACGAAGGTCCTGCAATGCCTGTTCGTTATCACCGCGCCGAAGTATGTATCGCGGTTCTTCCACTCCCGTACGTTCCTGCGGCAAAAGCGACTGAACATCAAATCCCATTTCTGCCAATTCCTCGAGCCCCGAATTAATTGTTCGCACCTCGTGTAGTTCGATGATGCGATACTCAGGGGCTACTTGCTCATGCTCTTCCGCTGGCTGCGCGTCCCCGGGATCCTCGGTACTGGCCTCTTCTTCTGTTTCTTGCTTGCGACCCTGTATAGCCTCATCTAATTCGGTACGCGTAGTAAACCAGGCCTCTTCCTGGCCAAAAAAGACATGGTAAACAGGCAGCCTGCCCGATCCTGTTTCCTGGCGTCCAGCATGTTCTTTTAAACTCACACCTCGTCGTTCCAGGGCAATCAAGGCATCTTCCATGGTCGCCAAAACGCTACATAGCTTTCTCATCTCCGCGCCAGAAACCGTTTTCCCGTTTTCCGGCTCAAAACTTGCGTCCCCCAGTCCTTTTTCCAGCAACTGGGATCTCATCTCTTCCTCGCTCTGCACGTAATAGACCTGGCGGCGAGACCGCACACGAAACAGTGGGGGCTGAGCAACATAGACATGTCCCGAGACCACCAATTGATACATCTGGCGATAAAAAAAGCAAAGCAGCAATGTTCGAATATGAGATCCATCCACATCAGCATCCGTCATGATGATGATTTTGTCGTAACGCCGTTTACTCAAGTCCTGGTCAACACCAATCCCACAGCCGATTGCGTGAATCATGCTCTGCACTTCTTCGTTGGCCAACACCTTGTCTTCGCGTGACTTATAGGCATTGATAATCTTTCCTCGCAAAGGCAGGATGGCCTGGAATTGCCGCAATCGACCACCCTCAGCACTACCGCCCGCTGAGTCACCTTCTACCAGGTAAAGCTCGCATTCCTCCACCTTACGGCTAATGCAATCCCGCAGTTTTCCAGGCAAACCACCACCACTAAGCGCGTCCTTGCGTTTACGCAGGATATCTTTCGCTTTTCGAGCAGCCTCTCTTGCCTCAGCCGCCAGTTGTGCTTTCCTGACAATTATTTTCGCGTTCTTGGGGTTCTCTTCGAGGTACTTGCGCAGAAATTTTTGCACTGCCCCGCTCACGATACCCTCCACGTCACTATTGCCCAGCTTGGTCTTGGTCTGCCCCTCGAACTGCGGCTCCGGAATCCGCATTGAAATAACAGCGGTGAGACCTTCTCGAAAATCATCTCCTGTGGGAGAGACGTCCTTAAAGAGGTTTTGTTTTTTTCCGTACTGATTTAGTGCCTTGGTTAGTGCGCTGCGGAATCCTGACACGTGCGTACCGCCCTCCACAGTGTGGATGTTATTCACATAGGAATGAACATTCTCGGTGTATTCCCCGGAATACTGCATGGCGATTTCAAGTCCCACGCCGTCCACTTCCGCATCACAATAAATAACGTCTACATGAAGCTTGTCGCTGGCACGATTGAGATGCTCTACGAACTCCACGATTCCTCGCTCGTAACAAAATTCATTCTCTTCATCTACGCGGTCATCTCGAAACCGTATTCGCACGCCGCGATTAAGAAAGGCGAGTTCCTGCAATCGACGATACAGGTTGTCAAATAGGAATTTTGTGGTCTGGAATATCTCGCTGTCTGGCTTGAAGGTTGTCTTGGTTCCTACCTGGCTGGTCGTGCCCACGATCTTCACTGGACCCTGTGGCATTCCACGAGCGTACTCCTGCTGATAAATATTGCCGTCCCGGCTTACCTGGACTTCGCACCACTGCGAAAGAAAGTTAACGACCGTCACACCAACGCCATGCAGACCACCCGAGGTCTGGTAAGCACCCTTGTCGAACTTCCCGCCAAACTTCAAGACGGTCATCACGCCCTCGAGCGCTGACACCTCGCGGCCGAGCTCTTCAGAAAGCTGGTCATGACGCTCCACCGGGACGCCACGACCGTCATCTTCCACGGTTACAGAGCCGTCGTTATTGATAGTGACCTGCACATATTTCGCATACCCTGCCATGGCCTCGTCAATGGAATTATCCACGACCTCATAGACCAGGTGGTGAAGGCCTCTCGCGGCGGTGTCGCCGACATACATACTGGGCCGCTCGCGGACATGTTCGAGATCCGATAGGTGCTGGAGGTTATCTGCACCATAACCGGCTTCAGTGGGTTTTTGTTCTACGTTCATAAACTAGTGTCACCTGGCTCCTGTTTTATTGCTGTTAATCGATAATACCCACACGAAACCGCATGTCGTGAATCACACAATCTGAGACAATCGCCTTGAGCTTGTTAAGCACCTGCTGCTTGTTAAACTGCAGTTCCTGTGCGACTGCGGAGTTCTGTACTGTCACTTCCAATATTCCTCGCCGCACATTTCCGGGGCGACTTTGCCCAGCAAGAAGTCCGCCAACAGCTGTCACCCATGCTTCCTGGAAGACCGCCGTCGACTGCAGCCTGCCATAGCCTTTCCGTGCGATAAGCCGGCTTAATATATCTGCCATTCGTTTTGGTGCTCAGCCAAATCGTTGCCGGGCAGCCAGTTCGTCTATTACCCCATCCGGATCGTCTTCGCTGGGGATTCTTCGCGGCTTTTTTTTCTTCATAATTACCTGGTAGTAAGCTGCTGAGATTACTGGTCGCGTGCCAACGGCATCACAACATAGGCAAATCCGTCGTTCGTGGTGAACAGGGCAGCAGCGTCGCGATTTTCTATCTCCAGGTTGAACGTCGTATCAGCGCTTAAAACACGTAGAAAATCTTCTACAAACCGATGGTCCAGGGATATGGTGAGCGGCTCACTGTCGTAGGCTACTGGTAATTCGATCCTTGACTCCCCAACCTCTGCCGTGCTGCCACTCAAAACCACCGTGCCACTATCAAATGTGAAATCAACTCCCCGGCTTTCATCTCGAGCTACGATGGCGGCCTGGCGTAACGCCGAGTGCATGGGACCTGTTGAGATATCGATTTGGATCGCTTCCTTACGTTTAGGAAACACGTCCTTCCATTTTGGAAACCGTCCCTCAACAAGGCGAGAGAAAATCGTCGTCGTGGGTGACTTCACGAGAACACTATTGTCATCCGGTGCTATCTTGATCGTAGCCTCGGGATCCGAACACGTTTTTTCTATTAGAGACATTGATCGGCTGGGAACAATAACCGCTGCACTCGTAAACGAACCCTCTCCTACCTGGGTCACCGGCCCCTCCATCTTCGCCAGGCGACGTCCATCAGTTCCAACAGCTACCAGCGTATCCCCTTGCAACTCAAGCATTACTCCACCCAGGGCGTACCGGCTGCTTTCATTATCCGTTGCAAACAGAGTACGCCGAATCAGCTCCTTTAACACAGAAGCCTGCAGCTCTATATAAGATGTGGCTGTAAATTCAGGGACCTCCGGGAACTCATCGGGATCTGCGTTAGCCAACTGAAACTTGCTGTGCTGCCCCTCTACGACTGTGCCGCTTTCGCCCACAGTAATAGTGAGCTTTTCATCACCGCTTTCGCGAAGTATGTTGCCAAACTCCCCGACCGGTAGCAGGACCACTCCCGACTCGCCTGCTTCGACCCCGCTTATTTCAGCTCGTATCCCGACTTCGGTATCAGTAGCCAGCAGCGTGGCTGTACCGTCTCCGATTTCCAGCTTTACATTTTCAAGAATCGCACGAGGACTGCGGTTCGGTGCAACTGCTGCAGCTAATTGAAACGCCGCCAGGAAACTTTCTCGATTAACGATAACCTTCATGATTCACACCTCTTTTTGAATTCAACAATTTCTGTCTTGTCTTTAGTTGTAATTTATTTATTTAAAGTAATCGTATTAATAAGCGATGAGTTTCTGTCGGTAAGCCACCCGGGTGGTCCTGAAAACCGCTGCCGGCAAGGCTTAACAGCTTGAAAAGATCGTCTTTTAACACGTGGAAAACCTGTCAGCAAGCTGTCGGCAGCAGCCCCGTTCTTGTCAACAAAAAAGCCTTGCTGTCGATAAGTATGTGGGGCAAGGCCAAGCCCAGGGGCGGCTTGACACCCGACGACATCCGGCCGACAGCTTATCCACTAACGAAAACCCTAAACCTCCTGTACTTCTTGGGCCGTTGAACAACAAGGTTCAAAAGGCTGTGACGCGGCAACAAGATCTCTTTCATCTGCAAGTTGTTCCAGCAGGCTCTCGATAGCCAGAGCGATACTCGGGTCCGTGCCGATAAGCGATTCAGTACGGCGGCAGGCGTGCATCACAGTGGAGTGATCCCTTCCCCCCATGTTTTGGCCCAGTTGTTCATAGCTCATACTAGTCAGCTTGCGAGCCAGGTAAAAAAAGACGCCCCTTGATCGCACTACCCATCGCCGCCTAGAGGAGCTTTTCAGGTCGCCAGCGCGCACATTAAAATAACATGTAACTCGTTTGAGTAGTGTTTCAATGAGAGGCTTGCGGGCAGCAGTCTCCTGTTGAATCCAAGCCACGGCGTCATCCAGGGAAGGTACTTGTCCACACCGCTCAGCCTGTTCTTGTAACTCAATTACCGCATGGCGTATTTCCGGAACAGTTGTGAACGGTGACGGTAGAGGAGAGTCCTGACCGCTCAGAGCTTTCCGAACGTCCTCAGGGAAGTCGAGTGCAGCCTGCTTTAAGAGTTGGTCTAAAACAACCCTTTGGGTATCGGGTGCAGGAGCCTGGAGCTTAACGATTAACCCACCAGCCAGGCGGCTCGAAAGCCCACCACCAAGTCCAGCCTGCTGAGAGGGCAGTGTGTTTAGAGAAACAACAGTTGGTAATCCAGCCTGTGTTCTCCAGTCGAGCAGGTTAAGGAATTCTAGTTGGGCCGCAGGCTTACCGGCCAATAGATGTAAGTCATCGATTGCAACCAGGTCCTGGTGTCGAAATTTACTACGAAAATCGGCCACAGACCCCGTTTCAATGGAGTGGGCAAAACCACGAGCAAAATCAACACTATTTACCAATAAAGATTCTCGCTCAAGGTGATCTGACCAGCGGGTATTAATGCCATGTAACAGCGCACTTTTCCCCATGGACGTGGGCCCATAAAAAGTAATAGGGCTCATGGTGAGCGGGTTGGCCTCAAGTTGTTCCAGGGCCCTGGAGACGAGCTGGTTTTCTTTCCCACCAATATAGGAAGGAAGTGTCAAGCCGCGGACCTGTTGTTCGCGGTCTGAATCGTCAAGCGGAATGGTGAAGGTGCCACGAACCACAACAGACTCCGTCCAATAGAAACAGCGATACGCGACAGGCTATATCAGAAAGGCCTTCCAGGCGCATTTTCCAGTACTTAAAAGCAGCTGTTATTGTAGCCGTTTCCCAGCTTGCTGGGGAGGCTGAGAGCCCATTTTTCCCGAAGGATTTGAGCGGCGTAAACGATTGGCTGCCCCGGCAATGATCTCCACGGCCTGGTTACTTTCCTGGGGTTTGTTGAAGCGACCAAAACTGAACCGTAGGGCCCCATTAATCACGGTATCCTTGAGGCCCATAGCCGTTAGCACCGGAGATGGATCACTCGAACCACTTGCACAAGCGGAGCCTGTGGAGCAGGCAAGACCAGCCTGGTCTAGTGCCATCATGAGTGCCTGTCGATCGAGACCCGGAAAGGCGATGTTCGAGGTATGGGGAAGCCGGGGGCCCGCCCTGGAGTTGACCCGTATCCACGGTAACCGCTCTTCCAGGAGCTGCTCAAATGAATCTCGACAGGACGCCAGCTGTTTTTCATGTTCTTCAGCGGCCTGGGACCAGATTTCCAAGGCAGACTGCATCCCGCCAGCCAAGGCGGGGGACTCTCGTCCAGGTCGATATGAAGACTGCTGGAAACCACCATAAAAAATAGGCTGGAGCGCACAAGCATGTTTTATTAAAAGCCCGCCAATTCCAGGGGGACCATGGAACTTGTGAGCAGAAAAGCTTAGCGCATCTACCTGGAGAGCATGAAAATCAAGAGGAATCTTTCCGACTACCTGCGTGGCATCCGTATGGAGTGCCACGCCGGCAGATTGACACATCGCGACTATTTCCTGAATGGGCTGTAAGGCCCCGGTTTCATGGTTACCCAGCATCACGCTGACAAGCCGGGTGCTGGGCGTGATCAACTCCGCAGCATGATCAAGATTGATTGTGCCGTTGGGGCACACAGAAATCAGCTGAAGATCCCAGCCTCCACGGCGAAGATGTTCAGCGGGACCCAGTAGACTTGGATGTTCAATGGATGATATGACGATCTTGCCGGGATCAGATCCAGAGAGACCTAATATAGCCAGGTTATTTGACTCTGTAGCGCCACTAGTGAAAACAAGTTGATCCTGGCGATCATGAAGCCTGGCCCCAAGTGTCGAGGCTATAGTATGTCGGGCTGTTTCGACTGCCTGGCGAGCCTTCTGGCCGGCCTGGTGTTGGCTGGCAGGGTTTGCCGGCGTATCCCGGTAATACTGCTGCATGGCAGCCATTACCAATGGGTCAACCGAGGTCGTCGCATTATTGTCAAGGTAAAGGAAAGTCATATATTAAGATGTGGTTTTTTAGGCAGTAGGGAATCTAGAGATATTCTCTGTTTGCCCTGTGGGTTTGACAACCAAGAGGACGAATAATCACTATTGAAGAAACAGGTGAAACGTCGCACAATCAGAGTAACAAGAGACTTGATATCATAAAACTTTTCCGCATTGAATGGGTTTAGACAATAACATGAGAACCCGCTCAGGTATTCCGGCGATCCAACTGCGCTCCACGTCGACACGCTATCGGGGAATATGGAATGCACTATCCCGTGGTCACAACCGGTTTTCGAGGAATCGAATTGGACCCGATCGATCGGTAGCTAATGAAGAGAAGGGTTTAAACACCAGCTTGCCTGGGATGCGTAACCATCGCATGGCAAGAATGGAAGCTGTACTATTTCTGTCACGAGAATCACTTAATAGCCGCAAGTTAAGTGAGTATGCAGACTTGCAGGATGGTACGGAAGCCAGAACGCTGGTACGCCAGTTGAATCATGTATACCAGGAAGAGCAAAGTGTATTACGCGTGGAGCGTGTTGCTGGTGGGTATCAATTGGTGACACATTGGCAGTTTGGTCGCTGGTTGAAACGGTTGGGCGCAGAATCACCGGAAGGACGGCTCTCGGCACCTTCGATGGAAACCCTGGCCGTGGTAGCTTATCGGCAACCGGTATTGCGAGCGGAGGTAGAGGCGATTCGAGGAGTCAGCTGTGGAGAGATGCTCAGGCAGCTGATGGAACGGGACCTGGTGCGTATTCGTGGGCGCAGCGAAGAATTGGGACGACCATATTTATATGGAACAACCAAGCGTTTTCTGCAAAGATTTGGCTTAGACAATATCGATGAATTATTGGAAACCGATATCTTTGCTGGGGAAACCATCATGAATAGTGACGATGTAGACAGCGAGGAAAAAGAAATAGAAGAGGAAGAGGTGCTAAACGAAGCGTCCACTGGCGAAGCAGATGACCAGGATGGTGACGAAGCTGAATATTTCGAAGACGGCGAAGACGGCGAAGACGGCGAAGACGGTGAAGAGCAGGGCGATGATGATGACGATGAAGACGACGATGAAGAC
>JAYGDH010000602.1:0-6336 GCA_046583055.1 Pirellulaceae bacterium
GAGGGCAAGCAGGTGCAACTCAAGTACCAGCAGGTGCCCCAGGCCCAGGTCAATTACTACCTGATGGACATCGAACTGCTGTTCAGTCGCAAGCCGTTCGTGCAACACGGTTCGGGGCAATTCTCCTATATTCGCCCCAACGTGACTGAACAGATCGAGTTGCCAAAAGACAAGAGCCAGGTCACGTTCCAGTTACCGGAGCAACTGCAGAACAGCAACCTGCTGGTAGAAATTCGTGGTGCTGGCCAGGTCCAGACGCGCGCCTACTATGCCAACTCCCTGAACGTGCAAACGATTCAGCAATATGGTCATCTGCAGGTAACCGAGACGGCTTCCAACAAGCCTATTCCGAAAACCTATGTCAAGGTTTACGCCCAGTTACCCAACGGAAAGGTCCGCTTTTACAAGGATGGCTACACCGATTTACGCGGGCGGTTTGACTACAGCTCCGTGAACACGGACGACCTCGACGCGGTACAGAAGTTTGCCATCCTGATCCTGAGTCCAAGGTATGGATCGGTCATCCAGGAAGTCACCCCTCCGACCCGTTAAACCCCCTCGGATCCGTGAAACATGGTGTCCGTGAACGAATCACGATTCAGGATCCCGGGACGGTCTCGATAAAGCGCGACTCGAAGGCCGTGGCCGGGTCCAGCTGCCCATCGAGCCAGTCGATCTCCTTGAGCTGGTCTGAAAGTGTCTGCCAGCGATCCATCGTCATGGCGCCTAGTTCTGTGGGTGGCATGTTCGCGGGCAGGCAAAGGGGCTGGATCGCCTCCACGCCAAACCGCAGGCTCTCCATGTCCATTTCCGGGTTCACCTTGTGAATATACGCGTTGACTGTCTCGGGATTAGCCAGGTAATCCTGCCAGCCACGCCGGGAAGCTCGCACCACTTTGGCAACCAGGTCTTCCTGTCCGGTGATCGTCTCCCCGTGGGTCACAAGCAGGCTCGTGTAGGGATTGAAACCAATCTCGGAAACCATCAGCACGTGAGGATCTGCACCCTCCCGACGGGCCACGAAGGGCTCGCTAAAAACATATCCCTGCTGGGCGAAATTATCATCCCTGAGGAACAGGGCACTGCTACCGGCATAGGGAACCAGCTTGACATTTTCCAGGCTGACCCGGGTCTTCAGGTACTCCAGGTAGGCCTTGCCGCTGCCCGCCGCCAGGGTTATGTCCTTGAGATCCTCGAGACGACGGATACCCGATTTCTTATGGACCATGATGCAGCGCGGACTCATCTGCAGGGGTGCCAACAGGGCGACCACATCCGCCTGCTCGTTTCTCCCCACCAGCACCTGGTCAGCGTTGGCAATCCCGAACATCACGCGCTTGGTGGCCACGTTCTGGATCACGGGAACCCCGGGGCCACCGGGCTGGATCTCCACGTCCAGCCCTTCCTCCTTGAAATACCCATTCACCAGCGCCGCGTAGTATCCCCCGTGTTCGGCCTCGGGAAACCAGTTCAGTGCGAGCGTCACTTTCGTCAGTTCCCCGGACAACGGGGATGGTTCCGGGGAGGATCCGCATCCCACCAGGCCAACCACGAGAAGCAGGATACTCAACAGATGCTTGAGAGGTACCACGGATCGATTCCTTGCCTTGCTGGACCAGTTTTCCCGGACTATCGGCTTTATTCTAGCGACTGGCTCACCAGGTGGTAGTCACGGAATTCGCTTTATGCCTGCTCCTGGGCATAGGTCCACCGCGCCAGCAACTGGTACCCAACCCAGCTGACCAGGGCGAACATCATCACGCCCAGTAATGCCGAGGAAATGATGGTCGCAAAGAGCAGGTCCGTCCGTAGCTGGCCGGAACTCTGCAGCACCAGGTAACCCAGCCCGTAATGGTCACTTCCATAACCGGCAAAAAACTCTCCCACGATCGCCCCGACGACAGCCAGGCCACTGGAGGTGCGGGCCCCGGTCACCAGGTAAGGGACCGCATGTGGCATGCGCAGCTTGAACAGGGTTTGCCAGCGCGAGGCGCGGTTCATTTCAAAGAGGTCCCGCAGTCCCCGGTCCACGGAAGTCAGGCCGACGGTCACGCTGGTAATCACCGGGAAGAGGCTGATGACCACCGTGACCACGACGATGCTCTGGAAACCATTCCCAAACCAGTTAATCACCAGGGGCGCGATTGCCACGATAGGAACGGTCTGCAGGAAAATGGCATAGGGATAGAGGCTGCGACGAACCAGTATCGACTGGGAAAAGACAAAAGCGGTAAACGTTCCGATCACGACACTCAACAGGAATCCGCTGATGGCGGCCAGGGCTGTGTTCCACGTGGCGCGGCTCAACTCTACGGACTTTTCCTGGACAACCTGCCAGACCTCGCTCGGCAAGGGGACCAGGAACGATTCAATCTCGTTGATGTCGACCACCAGGTGCCAGGTCAGCAGGACCACGGCAAAGAAGATCACCGGGGGAATCATGATCGGACCAATTTGCTGGAACCAGTGTTTCATGACACGGTATTCCTTAGGCAAGTGGCGACCTCACCTACCAGGTGGGCAAACTCCGGATCGGCTCTTAGTCTGGGTGCTCGTGGATAGGAAAACGGGACATCGATGGTCTCGACAATTTTTCCAGGATGCTGACTCATCACCAGCACCCTTTGGCTCAGGAAAACGGCCTCTGCCACGTTGTGTGTCACAAACAAAGCCGTGCAGGGGTGCTGTTGCCAGATATCCAGCAGGTCCTCGTTGAGTTGCTGGCGCATGATATCGTCGAGCGCTGCAAACGGTTCATCCAGCAACAATAGTCGTGGCTGCATCACCAGTGCCCGGGCCAACGAGACTCGCATCCGCATGCCACCGGACA
Organism: Pirellulaceae bacterium; assembly: GCA_046583055.1. Lineage (GTDB taxonomy): Bacteria > Planctomycetota > Planctomycetia > Pirellulales > Pirellulaceae > JAZADA01. Next base: position 2,831 of record JAYGDH010000602.1, read on the forward strand.
GCATCCGTGGGTACTTGGCTGCATCCGTGGCGGCCAACCCGATCAATTCCAGGCTGCGCTGCACGGCCTGTCGTTGGTCTTCACGACTGGCTCCCCTTAATTCCAATGGCAAACGGATATTATCTTCCACGCTGCGCCAGGGCAGCAGGGTGGGGTCCTGGAAAACAAACCCCTGTTCACTTTGCTGCCCTGACTCATCGCCCGGGTACTGTACGGTCAGGGTGCCATCTGTAGGCGTGGTGAGTCCGGCGATGATGCGCAGCAGGGTTGATTTTCCGCAACCTGATGATCCGAGCAGTGCCACGAATTCATTGGTTTGAACCTCAAGGTTCAACTGCTGCAGAACAGGCGCATCGTCCTCGAACGCAATCCCCAGGTCCTGGGCATGAATCATCACATCCGTTGCACTCGTTGCCATCAAAGCCATCGTTTCCAGGAGTGTTCTGCTGATTGAATCGGCGGGGTACCGGATACCCACCTCTGGGTGAACCTCTATAATAGACGCCCGCAGAACTTTTTGCATCCTGATCCTTGGCTGGAACCTAACCCGGCAAAGCAATGAGCATTGGAGAACCGTGAATCACCCGGACCCTTCACCACTGGCTGCCCAGGGAACGATTCCCGAGGATTTAGCCGCGGACCAGCTGGGAATCATCGTCGTCGATCATGGCTCACGCCTGGAAGCCAGTAACGAGTCGCTGCTGGAAGTGGTTCAGCACTTTCTCACTGCTTCCTCTTACGCGATCGTGGAACCGGCTCACATGGAGATTGCCGAGCCGACCATTGGGATGGCGTTTGAGCGGTGCGTGCAACAAGGTGCTCATTTCGTCGTCATTCATCCCTATTTCCTGGCACCGGGAAAGCACTGGCAGGTTGACATCCCGAGGCTGGCTGCGGAGGCCTCGCAGGCGCACCCCGGCATGGGATACGTGGTGACTGCGCCACTTGGACCACACCCCACGATGTGCGAGATCATGCAGCAACGAATTGACGATGCGATGGCAAATCATCCCGGGGCTTCAGCGGCCAGCAGCCCCGAGGATTAGATTACGGCGGTACGGCATACACCTTTCCAGGGTCACCGAGCAACAAGTCATTACCGCAACTCATTGAAATCAATGGGTGCTCCATCCCGGAACTGGAACAACTTGAGCAACGTCTCGGGACTTATCTGCGGCCCAATCCTCTGTGCAGATCCATCCGCGAAAAGGGCCAGGAAAGCATCCGAACCTGTCGTCAGGCCCTGGCGGGGATTCTTTGGGTCAAATACGAAATCGTCGGGCCGGGTCCAGGGAACTGCCCTTTCGGGTCGGGCCATCACGACCAGGACAACTTGCGACGTACCATCCGTAATATCACGAAAGCGAACGGCTCGAGGAGCAGCCCCGGGTTCACCGGGGTCAAAAATACCACCTGGGCCACTCAGGCCAAGCACGACCGTCTTGTTTCCCAGCCCCTGGTAATCGAGGCTCTTGTACAGGTCCGGCATGTGGTCCAATAGCTTGATATTGTGGGGGCTGTCCCAGGGTTCATCGAGCTTGAACTGGCTCCAGAGTGGGTCCTCTTCCAGGAACGGCAAGAGGTGAACACGCCAGCTCAACAAGGGCTTACCATCGCGGTACTTGATCGGATAATTTTCACGATCCGATTCACCAAGGGGCAGCTGTCTATACAAATCATGGAAGGTGTGCATGGCGAGGCCGATCTGTTTCAGGTAATTCTGGCTCTGCATGCGGACTGCCGCCTGCCGAGCATCGGATCGCCTGATTTTTTTGTAGGGCGAATCGGTCACCGGCCCCCCGCTCTGGGAGTCCCGCGATCCACAGCCAGTGGCCATCACCATCATGATGATTACCAGCAAACGAAGTACTGGGCGAATTCTACAAACGGAAAAACGGGGACAACAAGATAATGGCATGGCATACTCCCGGAATACCTGATGAAACTACTATTTCTTCAAGGCCTGTTATTGGAAACGATAAACTACCTTGTGTCCATTACTTACAGACCACCCGGCAACGAAGAAAACTATCTTCAGCCATGTTTTTCCGTGTACGACCCAGTCAGCTCTACGTAACTAGATCCAGTAGCTGATTTCCCACCGCACCATCCAGGCACTAGCAAAGGAACTCCTCATGTCGTATTCACTCAGCGGCGTCACCTCGCTTTCCTTGAACGGCAGCAAGTCGACGGCAATGCCCTATGAAATGGTCGATCCTGACGTCCAACGCATGATGCAGGTTCGCGACGGCAGCATGACGGCCTTCCAGGAACTGGTCCAGCGTTACCAGCCACGCGTGTCGGCATTGCTGACGAAGCTCGTGGGTCATCGCCGGGAAACAGACGACCTGGCCCAGGAAGTTTTTCTGCGGGTTTTCCGTGCTCGTGATCGCTACACCCCGGGATCTCGTTTCTCGACCTGGTTGTTCACGATCGTCAGCAATGTTGCCTCCAATGCCCGCCGTACGCTGGGACGGCGCAAGGAAGTCAACCAGTTCGACGAGACTCGCTGCCATCTGGAAATGCAATCCATGCAATACCTGCCTCGCCATCACCAGCTGGACAACCCAGCCAGCCAGCTGGATACCCGCGAACGCGCAGCAATCGTTCGCAAGGCCATTGCCACTCTCAACAAGCGACAGCGCAAGGCAGTCTTGCTGAACCGAGTCAAGGGTTTATCGCACGCGGAGATTGCCGAACGCATGGAAACCTCACCCAAGGCGATCAAGTCACTGCTGGGTCGAGCCCATGGTATCCTGCGAGCCCGCCTGCAACCTTACATGCAAAACGGGTGCGATATTGGTTTTGAAAAAGAAGCCGGCGAATGACTGGTTTCTGACGGCTTGCTTTTCGATCCGCTAACTTTTCTGTTATAATCCTGTCATCCCGGCTTCCCAGGTCCTTAACCAGGGACTCATCTGCTGGTCGATTTTCTTCCATGACACTTCCGGAAGCGAAGGACAGGTACCCATGACACATAAGCCCACGAATCGGCGACAGTTTCTCAAGACCAGTGCTGGCCTGACGGGCGCCCTGGCAGCAACTCCCTATTTTCACACGACCCATGACCTGTTCGCTGCACAGAACCAGGCCAAGAACGATCGGCTTTCCGTGGCAGCTATTGGCAATGGCGGTCGGGGTTCCGCCGTGGGTCACTAGGCTGGTCGCCTGGGCGACATGCTTGCCTGTTGTGACGTGGACAAGAATCGGGTAGCAGGTTTTGCCAAGAAATATGGTGAGAAGTGCAAGACGTACGGCGACTATCGCCAGGTCCTGGATCGCAAGGACATTGACCTGGTCACGATTGGCACGCCGGATCACTGGCACGTACCCATCTCCATCGCGGCGCTGCGAGCCGGAGCAGACGTGTACTGTGAAAAACCGCTTACTCTGACGATCGAAGAAGGGCAGCGGATCAGTCAGGTCGTCAAGGAAACCGGCAAGGTCTTTCAGGTGGGGACTCAGCAGCGGTCAGAATACAAGCGCATAGATCGGAAGAGCACACG
>JAYGDH010000615.1:0-3262 GCA_046583055.1 Pirellulaceae bacterium
CAATAATACAGAATTGTTAACCGGGATTATTATAGTTGTTTTTGAGTACGGGGAAATCCATGCAACGTAGATCGCTTTTCTTTTTGTTTGTCTTGGTGGCCTCTCAAACGGCTTCAGCGGTTGAATTTCAAGGCCGCGTCGTTGATCGAGATAGCCGTGCCGTTCTGGCGGCGCGGGTTTATATCGAGAAACAAGGGGTCCAGGCAGGTGAGCCGCGCTGGTATTTCGCCAAGGCGACATCGTTGTCCGGAAGTGCAATTGCCTATCGTGAACAGTGGGTGCCGCAGCCATTGAGTGTGGAAAAGCATACGACCGTTTCGGCGCATCCTTTTGTTGCGGAATTACCAGCAGGCGATTACCGCATCAGGGTCGAACGCGGCAAGGAATATATCCCGGCAGAATTCAGCGTGTCGATCGGATCGAACAAAATTAGTAAAGACCTGCCCATTGTCCGTTTCGTCAACCTGGCAGCCCAAGGCTGGTATAGCGGAGAAACCCATGTTCATCGACGCCCACATGAATTACCCAACGTCCAGCTAGCCGAAGACCTGAACGTGACATTTCCAGTCACCTTTTGGACGATCAATTCGAACAAGGCCCCCCATCTGTCCCCGTCTCCCCTGCGTCGACAAGGCCCTTCGCCTCATGGAGATCGTAAAGATCTGGGTGCGGACGTGATCTTCATCGACAGGACACACGTTATGTTTCCTCGTAATACGGAGTACGAGGTGTTCAATATTGACCAGCAACGGCACACGCTCGGTGCGGTGTTCCTGCTAAATCATAAGTCGATTTTTACGGAGAAAATGCCTCCGGTTGCGAAAATCGCGGAGAAAGCGCATGCCGAAGGAGCACTGCTGGATCTCGATAAACACAGCTGGCCCTGGTCCATGATGCTGGTGCCTGTTGCCAAGGTGGATTTGTTTGAGCTTTCCAATAATAGTCTCTGGCGTACCGAGTTTGGTTTCCGTCGTTCGGCAGTGCCGACAGCCAGGCAATGGAATGTCGAATCAGATGCGGGTGGGATGACGGAATACGGGTGGATTCAATTTGGGCTGCAGAATTACTACACGCTTTTGAATTGTGGTTTTGATTTGAAGCCGACGGCTGGAACAGCGTCGGGTGTCCATCCTGTTCCGCTTGGTTTTAGCCGTGTTTACGTCCATCAACCGAAAGGATTCACGCCAGAGGGTTGGATTAACGGTTTGAAACAGGGACGGAGTTTTGTCACAACCGGTCCCATGCTGCTGGCTACCCTGGACGGTTTGCTGCCTGGGGAAACGCTGAGACGTTCAAGTAATAAGGTCAAGGAAGTGTCCCTGGCCGGCGAGGTGACCTACCACAAAAAGGTTGACCGCGTGGAAGTTGTGGGGACAGGATTCAGCGAAGTCATTCCCGTGCAATGGCGGCGCACCGCTACTGGTGCCTGGAAAGGGACATTCCAGTGGGCGCGGACATTTGATCGGACCCGCTTTGTAGCAGTTCGCTGCTACCAGTTTGACAAAAATAGACGTGTGCGATTTGCTCATACGGCGCCCTGGTATGTTCGTGTTGACGACCAGTCCATTCGGCCCTTTGATTGGGAAGTAGATTACCTGATTCAACGGATCGAAACTGAGATCACTCGAAATCAGCAGGTATTACCGCCAGCGGCCATGGCTGAATATCAGCAAGCCCTGCAAATCTACAAAGAGATTCGGAGTCGAGCTATTTCCGAATGACTTCCTGATTTCAAGGGCTCGAGCAGAGTGTTCGTGCAAAGGAGAGAAGTGAGTGGTACAATCGCGGGGCAACACTTCTTCGAAGGTTCAAGGTAAGGCTTTTGAAAGCAAGGGGAATTCGATGTTCCATCTGAAATTGTCGGGGCAAGGTGATCTTGTTAGTCGTGCCACAGCTAAGCGACGACAAGCCTGGCGGCTAGCCAGCGGGATCGTGATATTAATGCTTGGCGCCCTCGGAGCCACAGAAACCTGGGCTGCCCAACTCGAGGCTGGGGTCGCAAAGATTGATATTTCTCATCCCGAGTCCGGGCCCCTGGAAAGTCCCCTGTTCGCCAGGGCACTGGTGATCAAGGGTGATGCGGCGACGTGGGTGCTGGTGACGCTGGACCTGGTTTCGTTCGGTGAAATTGGCAGTATTCCTAATGACTTTATCAGTAACGTGCGGGCACGTGCAAAAAAGGAACTGGGACTGGAGCCGAGCCAGGTCATGTTCAATGCCAGTCACTGCCACGGCTTGCCCTGTGCGGATGTGGAAGCACGCACCTTCCAGGTGATCAAGCAGGCGGCAGCCAAGCTCGTGCCTGTCCGGGTCGGGACGGGTGTGGGACACGAGGATCGTGTCATGGAAAACCGTCGGATGTTCCTGAAGAACGGTAAGGAAATTGATGTCCGGCAGGCATACTCGTTGCCTCCCGATGAGCAGGTTGCGGGAGTTGGACCGGTCGATCCGGAAATTGGTTTGCTGCGACTTGATCGCGAGGATGGGCGACCGCTGGCAGTTGTCTATAACTTTGCCTGTCACCCGATCCAGGGCGTACCCAGCGGAAACCAGACGGCAGACATGACCGGATTTGCGTCCCAGGTTATCGAGGATAATCTTGAGCATGGGGCCGTGGCACTCTTTGTGCAGGGGTGTGGAGGAGATATCAATCCCCTCGGCTACAAGAATGTGAATCGACCCCCGAATGCTGAGGCGCTGGGCAACCTGCTGGGTCTCAGCACCTTGACAGCTCTTCGCTCGATCAAAACCCATGATGACAGCCAACTGGCTGTCATCAACGAGACAATTGAATTACCACGGGCCAATTTTGCCCAGCGTATCGTGGAGATGCAGACCAGGCTTGAAAGCCTGGTGCGCTCCCTGGGGGGGACCAAGCTCAACCTGCGGACCTTCATGCAGTTAGCGGCCAAGCACAATATCGCCAGCGAGTATCCCTCCTACCACATCAGCCGTTACCTGCATGACGAGAAAATGGGTAAATCGGAACTGAAAATGCTCGACGTCAGAAACCGTAGCGCGATGAAGGCATATATTCGCAATATTTACACGATGGAGGAAATTACCCGCGTCCAGACGAACCTGCGGTTGCTGAAGAAAAACCAGCAGAAAAACCTGGCTGCAGGAAAACGAACCATCGAGGTGGAAGTTGTCGGAGTTCGGGTTGGTGAATTCCTGCTGCTGACTTTTCCCGGTGAACTCACCGTGCAAGTCGGCCTGAGGATCAAGAAACGAACCGAGCATGAGCATACGTTTGTTGCCG
>JAYGDH010000046.1:0-2552 GCA_046583055.1 Pirellulaceae bacterium
CTACACGCTCTTTTAAACCGCAGACGTCGTCATGTACGTTCGTGGGTCCCGGCAAACCAGCATGCGTTACTGCGCTTTTTCAAAGCGGTAGATTCCCTGTCCCTTCGGATCAACTACCATGAAGTAGACCTCGCCCATCTCGTCCTCGCCGAACGAGATCACCTGCTTGCGGTCGGACTGGAGTGCATGGTTCGAAACCACCTTCTTGCCGGCGACATCGTAACGCAATGCCCACAGCCGCCCGGACACATAGTCAGCATATAGGTAGGCTCCCACCAGGCCAGGCAGACGCTTACCGCGATAGACAAACCCACCGGTAACCGAACGGCCCACCTCGTGGTCATATTCCCAGACGGGATCCACCAGGTCCTCGCGGGCCCCCACTCCCTTAGCTCCGAACAGGTGAGCCCCCTCGCGAAGGTTCCAACCATAGTTACCACCGCGTGTGACAATATTGATCTCTTCCCAGAGGTTCTGGCCAACATCAGCCACCCACAGGTCACCACTGGCACGATCGAAGGCCAATCGCCAGATGTTTCGTAACCCCCTGGCCCAGATCTCGCCGCGTGCCCCCTGCTCACTTACGAACGGATTGTCGGAGGGAATGGCATAGTTCTTATTGCCCGCCTTGCGATCCACATCAATACGCAAGATCGAGCCCAGCAGGCTTTCCAGGTTCTGGCCGTTCCCGTGGGGATCGTTACCCGCGCCGCCGTCACCCAACCCCACGTAGAGGTAACCATCGGGACCAAAGGCAATCGTGCCGCCGTTATGGTTCCAGTACGGCTGCTGCAGCCGCATGATCTCTTCTTCGTACTGCGGATCAGCCTTGCCTGGATCACTCTTGGAAACACGAAACCGTGAAATAACCGACGTGTGTGGCGATTGACGGGTCGTGTAATAGGCAAAAAACTGGCCGGTCTTGGCAAACTCCGGGTGAATCGCAAAGCCAAGGAATCCTTCCTCGTTCTGACGGTCACTGTAGGAAACCTTCTTGCTTAAATCGGCAAAAATCTCGGTCTTGGTCGCCTTGCCATCGTTCTTAAAAACGTGGATCACACCTCGCTGGGTCGCCACGAAAATACGGTTGCTGCCATCGCCAGCATGGGTCAGCACGATCGGACGCAGCGGTTGTGGTTTGCCTGCCTCGTTGATCGGATCCCAACCGCTCCACTGGAGCTTCGGGAATGCCAGGGCCGGCTTGTAAGCCAACGTCCCGTCTACCGGGTCCAGGTTCGTTCCCTCACGAAGAAGACGGATCTTGATGTTGCGATAGGCGACCAGGTTGCCATGGTCCTGCAGGCAAATATGGCCAATCGTATTGGCACCGAAACCTGGGTACTTGGAGAACTTGCTCTTGGCCACGCGTTTCTTCCAGTCCTCGCTCCCCTTCACAAAACGGGCATAACGCACCCCGTTCATGTAGGTTGCACACTGCTTGGGTGTAATCGTCATGCGAAACTGGTTCCATTGCCCGGCCGGCTTCGTGGAATCATCCTTGGAACTGTACAACTGGTAGAGCCAACCTGCTTTCTGGGGATCATGCCCATCGGTGTTGTCCTGGATCTGGATTTCCGGCCCCGAATGCCAGGCCCGCTTTCCCTTCTCGTCCACGTGGAACATGATGCCGCTGTTGCCACCCTTGGAAATATTGAACTCCAGGGAAAGCTCAAAACTGTCATATTGCTTGGCCGTGATAATGTCCCCCGCCCCTTTTCCCGCACGGGTCAGGGTACCGTCCACCACCTTCCAGCCGTCACTGACTCCCTTGGCCTGGTAATTCCGCCAACCCTTGGTGGTCTGACCATCAAACAGCAGTTTCCAACCCGCCTTTTTCTCGGCAGCGGTCAAGGCGTTCAATTCTTCCGCCGCAACCCATCCGGAACCTGTCACGAGAACAACTGCTGCTAGAGATGCCACGGTCACAATCTTGCGTTTGATCATCGTTTGAATACTCCTGGTGGGGTCCGTGCCGTTCAACTCGGCTCCGTCATAGTGGTAAAGGTTCTGGGCGTGCTAATCACGAAGCCACCAGTATAAACCGCCGGCCTGTGGGCTGACCAGCTACCCAGGCACCATGCCGTAACCTCCTACCCTAAAGGGCTTTATGAATACCTGGTTTTTTCCTGCCGATTTCCTGTCCGCTTTGAAACACTGATGTCAATCTCTTAGTGAAGCAGGAGATAACGAAGCATCCTGAAAATCAACCCGCTTTAGTAAATACGAAAGAGGTGAACCATGAGATTTCCCAAGACCACCCTCGCCAGCTTGATTTCCGCCACCATCAAGGCCTTTTTACTGGGCAGCGTAGTCATCACCATGACTGCCATGTCAGCCCAGGCCGGTCCGCTGGACAAGTCAAGCCCCAAGATTGCTCACGGACGCTACAAGTATTTGAGCCAGTTGAGCTCCGGAATGTACCGGGATCGCGGCAAGAGCAGTCCCAAGATTGCCCACGGCATGTACAAGGATCGCGGCCAGAGCAGCCCCAAGATTGCCCACGGGATGTACAAGGATCGCGGCAAGAGCAGTCCCAAGATTGCCCACGGCAT
>JAYGDH010000229.1:0-2822 GCA_046583055.1 Pirellulaceae bacterium
TAACCACTGGTATGATGAACTGGAGGTAGCCGGTCGAAAACCAACGTATCAGCAGAGGCAGGAGGCCTTTGCAAAGATTGAACAGAAATTGGTGGAACTGGGAATGTCCAGGAAGGATCCCAAGACACTGTTGAGCTCGATCCTGGCACGCGGCAAGGGGCCAAGAACGGTCCTGGGCAGCTTCGTTTCCGATATCCTGGTGACCATGTTGTTACCAGCGGTTAGCAAGGCGACGATTGCGGAAGACCGACTGGTCATGAATAACCGGCTGGTCGACGTGGCACTGGCACTGGCTGCCTATCGCCAGGAAACGAGACAATATCCAGTGCAGTTGGAGCAACTGGTGCCAAAATACCTGGCCAAGATTCCTGAAGATCTCTTCGTCGGTAAACCGGTTCGTTACCGGCGGAAGGCTCAGGGCTATCTTCTCTATAGCGTGGGGCCGAACCAGGAAGATAACAAGGGGCAACGGCAGGATCCTGACAGGGACGATGTTGGTTTTCAAGTACCCATCCCCATCGACCAGTAGATGACGCCGGGGATGATAACCCCACGGCCGGGTGAAAAGTGGGAGTTACTCGGAGGTATCGAGTAAACGAGCGAGCTTCGTATCGAATTCTTTTCCGTACTTGTCGCGGTAGCTTTTCTCTGCTTTCCGACTTAACCGGTCGTCGAATTGCAGAGGTTGCTTGGAGGTGTCAGCTCGCTTTTTCTGGTACTCCAGCTTGTGCTGCTGCAGAAAATGATCTTTGTGGAATAGTTTTTCGGCATGCTTAATGGCCAGTTGGTAACATTCTTTTCTTTTTGCCAGCTTCGCGGCAGCTATTTGTTTCCAGTGTGGACGAATTAGTAATTTAGTAATTTCGGTTATCTCTATCTGTTTCTTGAAGTCGAGATTCTCGCTCTGATCCAGCAAAGGGACCATTCCTTCCGCTTCGAAAATCACATCGCGTTCGTTCTGTGGATGCTGCGAGGAGGCATTCCTGGAGGCATTCCTGGAGGCATTCCTGGAGGCCGTGGTTTTACCGGTTCTCGAGGGTGCCTTGGGTTGCCGAAAAAAGTAAATCCCCAGGGCCACGGCCACGATCAGTAACACGCTGATGATTGCCAGGAGAATCTTCTTATCCCCGCTTTTCGAGCGACGGGTTGTTCTGCGACTGGCTGCTCCGAGCGTCGTCCCCTGGCGTCTGTCTTCTGTACTGATTTGTGGGATCCCTGGCTTCCCGATTACAGAAAACGGTGCCTCTTTCTCCGCCTCCACGGGAGTTGCCGTGGGCAGGGGAGGAGGTTTTTTCGCTACCGCAGGCTTATTCTTTTTCCTTTGTTTCTTATTGCTTAACTTTATTTTCAGCTTTTGGTCGTAGGCAGCCTTTCGTTTCTTGTTGAGCAAGGAGACACGAGCAGCTGAAACCTCGTTGAGCAGTTGCTGCGCCAGGGGCCCATTCTCACCATTGGACAGTTCCTGGAGGTAAGCCATGATGCGGTTCGCGGCAGCATCAATGGCGGTTAGATGGTCTTCGTAGAGTTCCACCCCGAGCAGTCGATAATGGTGAGGTGGCTGATCCTTGGGAGGAATTCCCAGCCATTCATAATAGGGATCAAAAGCAGCCATGGTTTCTATGCGTCAAAGTCGGTGTAAGTGCCTGGATCGCCGAATCATCCATCATCGGCCGACTAAGTCTGAAACCGTTATTGTAGAGCAAAACAGGCGGGATATAAACCGTTGCCTGATTCGGGTGTTTCAGTCGAATTTCTTGAAGAAATCGTTGAGGTCGTCATCAACCGAGTTGACGGAATCTTCGTCTTTTGGCTTCTCGGTTTCATTATCCTCGTTATCAACATGATCAACGAGAGATGCAAAAAGGTTTTCTTCCTCCGGGCCCGTGTCCTCTGGTGAAGTGCTTTCGATAACTGCCGGAATGGCTTCGACGATGACTTCTTCATCGCTTTCGTAGATGACCTCGGGACCAGTGCCTAACGGAGCTGACTCCACGGCAGCCACTGGGTCGGCTGCCTTGACCGTCGGTGGGGATGCTTCCGGATCCTCGATCAGCACAAAGTCCTCTAGATCTTCAACCAGGGTAGCTGCTTCGGCTTCCTGCTCGACGGCCACAATGTCTTCAGTTTCTTCCGTGACGGCCACGATGGGTTCAGATTCCTGTTCGACGACCACGATGTCTTCAGTTTCTTCCGTGATGACCACGAGGGGTTCAGTTTCCTGTTCGACAGCTTCTTCCTTGTTTACGGATGTCTTGACATCCTCCTGGGTAAATCCGATCTGGAGTCGGTTTTTCCAGTAAGTAATTTCTTCCGGGGAGAGACCGGCAGCTCGTTCGATGACCAGTGAGGTCTCTTGTTCGGTTCCTGTTACGGAAGCAGCAACTTCTAGTCGTCCGTTCTGGGTATAGGTGAAACGTACGTTGACCGGTGTGCCAGCAGGCAACCCAGGGGGCAGGTCGGTGACCAGGCAGCGTCCAATTGGGGTGGAATTGGTTCCACTGGCATCTCCACCTTCCACGACATCGACGACGACTTGTTGCTGGTTTTTCTTACGAGTCGTGAATTGTTCTGAACCGGTAGCCGGGAGCGGTGTATTGCGTGCCAGTAGTACACGTTGTCGTGTCATACCCGTCGCGCGTTCCTGTCCCAGTACACCCAGGTCATGCGAGTTGACGTTGGTTACCTCGATTTGAGGACGTTGGCCGTCGATGCTGTCCAGGACGATCCGTGCATAGATGGCCGCTCCATGAGCAACGCACTCGTCGGGATCCAGGGAACGGTCGATCGGGGTTGTGCTCAGTTTTTCCAGTGCTTTCTGGACC
>JAYGDH010000089.1:0-4219 GCA_046583055.1 Pirellulaceae bacterium
TCCCAGCGATAACGCGGTCAAGGTATACGGCCCCAGTGGTGGCCAGGTACTGCCCCCTCATGACCAGGGTATCATTGATGCCGTGGCTGCCGTGCAAATGATCCCCAGGATTGACTTCGCCGCCGCCGTCGAGGACGGTCGTATCGTCCTGGACACCGCTGGCACGGATGCCGCTTACCAACAGCAAGTGGTCTCGCTGAGTGTCCCCGGTCCCCGGGATTTGACAGTGGTCTATTCCCCGCTACACGGGGTCGGCAGCAGCAGCGTGCTGCCTGTTCTCCAGCAAGCAGGCTTTGAAGATATCCATGTTTACGAACCCCATGCAACACCGGACGGTGATTTCCCGAATGTCCCGGAGCATGTCTCCAACCCTGAAAACCCGGCCATCTTTGACCAGGTTATTGCTGATGCGAAGCACCGCGCTGCGGACCTTGTCCTGGTCACCGATCCGGATGCCGATCGCATGGGCTGTGCTGCACCGATAACAGTTGATTCCCAGGGTGACTGGGCCACACTCGATGGCAATTCCCTGAGTGCACTCCTGGCCGATTACGTCCTGTCGCGTCAACAGGCAACCAGTGGGCTGGAGAACGATCACTACATTATCAAGACGCTCGTCACGACCGAGTTAGTCCGTCGTATTGCCGACTCCTACGGGGTCCGTACCCGGGGTGATATCCTGGTTGGCTTCAAATGGATCTGCGGCTGCATGGATGACGAGGGGGCCGAACAGATGCTCTTCGCAACCGAGGAGTCCCATGGATTCCTGGTCGGGCAACACGTGCGGGACAAGGATGGGATCGTCGCCTGCCTGCTGATGGCCGAACTGGCTGCCCAGGTAAAAGCCGAGGGTCAATCCCTTCACGATCGTCTGGAGCGGCTTTACGAGCAACATGGAATCCACCAGGAAAGAACACTGAATATCCCCATGGAAGGTTCCCAGGGCATGCAACGGATGACGCACCTGATGGCTGCCCTGCGAAACCAACCGCCTGCCCAACTGGGCGACCTGGCGGTGATCAGCCGGCGAGATTACCTGCAGCAGGTGAGCATCGATAGCGGGGGAAACCAGCAGCCCCTGGCAGGCCCCACGGCGGACCTTATTTTCCTGGACCTGGAAATTCCAGGAAATCATGTTGCTATTCGACCTTCAGGGACCGAACCAAAAATCAAGATCTACCTATTCATGTTCATGGATCCTGGCTGTTGGACGGACCTGCCGACTGCGAGACAGCAGCTACAACAGCGAGCCGACAAGGTCGAAACGGCCCTGCGTGACTTTGTTGAATCAGCTTGAGTTCCGGCAACGATATCCAGGCTTCTGGCCCGGGCAGGATCGGCCACCGGCATCCACAGCACCACTTTTTCCGCGTACAATGGGTAAGTATTCATCCCGATTCGTAACCTGTCTCCTTCAACAGTTCTCTCCATGCAAGAAACGCCCACTCCTGAAGACCGTTCGCAACCGGCGGAGGATGCGCTGCAGGCATTTCATGCCGCCGCGAAGAAGGTCCGGCAATTCCCGCAGGTTCCCGGCGTCTACCTGATGAAGGACGAGGCCGGTCGCGTGATTTACGTTGGCAAGGCCACCAACCTGCGAGCACGGGCTGGTAGTTACTTTCTCAAGGCAGCTGCCGTGGAGCCACGAACGGCCCACTGGATTCATGAGATCTGCGATGCGGATTACCTGGAATGCGACAGCGAGGTCGATGCCCTGCTCTCGGAGTCCAGGCTGATCAAGGACATCCAGCCCAAGTACAACAAGGATTCCAAGGATGATCGATCGTTTCCCTACCTGATGATCACCAACCGAGAAGATTTTCCCCGCGTGGAAGTCACTCGTGAGCCGAAGTCCAGCAACGTCAAACTCTACGGCCCGTTCGCCAGTGCCGGTGCTCTGCGAGGTGCCGTCCAGATCCTTCAGAAGATTTTTAAATTTCGCACCTGCAGCCTGGATATCGAGGAGAACGATTCTCGCTGGAATTGGTTTCGCCCCTGCTTGCTGGCTGATATCAACCAGTGCACGGCCCCCTGCAACCTGCGTATCAGCAAGGAAGCGTACCGTCGCGACATCAAGCGACTGAAACTCTTCCTGGACGGCCACAAGAAAACATTGCTCAAGCAAATGCGTAACGAAATGCTGACGGCTTCCGAGTCACGCGATTACGAGCTTGCTGCTCGGCTGCGAGACGAGATCAAGATGCTCGAAACCCTCGATCAACGAGGAAAGCTGGACACGCATGCCCAACCGGAGGTTTTTTACACGGATCCCAAGAAGGGGCTGCATGGCCTGCGACAGGTCCTCAAGCTGGAACAGCAACCACGAATTATCGAGGGAATCGATATCTCGCACCTGGCCGGCCAGCAAACCGTGGCCAGCCTGGTCCAGTTCATTGATGGCTTTCCCTTTAAGAATGGCTATCGTCGCTACAAGATCCGCTCGGTCCAGGGCATCGACGACTATCGCAGTATCCACGAAGTGGTTTCGCGGCGATACCGGAAACTGTATGACGAGCAGGACATCTTTCCTGACATCGTGTTAATCGATGGAGGCAAGGGACAGCTCAATGCTGCTCGGGCAGCATTCGAGGAACAACGGATTCCCGTTCCCACACTGATTTCGCTGGCCAAGCAGCACGAAGATATCTACCGACTGGGACACCCCGAACCCCTGCAATTGAGCAAGCACTCGTTTGCCCTGCGATTACTGCAGTATGTGCGTGATGAATCCCACCGCTTTACCCAGCACTACCACCATATCCTGCGACGAAAAAAGACGCTGGGAGAATAACGCCCGTGCGCGACCTAGGCCGCGCGGCGGTCCGCGGGATAGGCAAATCCGGTGGCCCCATCGTTCCACCGACGCAACAAAATACCGACCAGGTGTCCGCCGAAAGCAACGGACAGCTTGATCGCATATTCGAAGTTAATCTGCTTGCCTGTCAGGGGCACGCAATCAAACGTGCAGGCCGGATCGATGTCATTAAGATTAATCGTGGGAGGTGCGTAACCGTCCCGCTGGGCCAACACCGTGATCGCCAGTTCGACTCCACCAGCCGCGTTGACCAGGTGACCGATCATGGACTTGCTGGCGCTGACCGCCACCTGGTCAGCCGCCGGTCCCAGGGCCGTGCGAATTCCACGCATCTCGACCAGGTCATTCTGTTTCGTACCTGTACCATGCGCGTTGATGTAGCCCACGTCCTCGGGTGCGACCGCCGCCTTCTCCAACGTGCGATGAATCAGGTGCACCAGTGTCTTGCTTTCCATGTCCAGCCCCGTGACATGATGAGCCTCGGCCAGGATCGCTCCCGATACAATTTCAGCATAGATCGTGGCACCCCGTGCGAGGGCATGGCTCAGACGTTCCACCACGAACATGGCTGCACCTTCTCCCATCACAAAACCGTTGCGTGATCGGTCAAATGGTCGACAAGCCTGGTTGGGATCCGGGTGACTGCCCAACACCCCCATGCGTTTAAACCCGGCTGCAAACAACGGTTCGATGGCGTCGCCTCCACCAGTCAACATGATGTCCGCCTGGCCATCACGAATGCTCCGCATCGCCGTCAGTATGCTGACCAGGCTACTGGCACAGGCAGTCGAATGACATATCCGCGGCCCCTGTAAGTTGAATTCATTCGCAACCAGGGAACTAGCCGTGTGAGGCAGGAACTGTTCCCACCAGTTGGCACTACCTGGTGCTTGCTGGGAAATACCACCACTCAGCCATCGCGTGTCTCCCATGTGACCGGCAATCGCCGAACCAAAGCGACTCAGCTCCACCTGGGTCAAATCAATAGCAGCATCCTGCATCGCTTCACGAGCAGCTAACTGGCAAAGTGAAATAACCTTCAGTTGACCTGGTATCGTCTCTGGCAAATCAACCGTGGCACCAAAGAACTGTCCATCGGGAAGACCGCGCAGACCTATCAAGGGACGCACGTTCGACCGGCCGGCCTGGATCGCCTGCCAAACCGTTTCACGGTCCTTCCCCAGTGATGTGACCAGTCCCATACCGGTAATCACGATCGGTTCGTTACGGCGGTCCTGTACTGACATTCACTCCACTTACTAAAAACCTAGCTATTAACAAGTCCCTTCTATTACGGGAAATAGCCAATTAGTTCCATGCGACTTTGCCAGATCCAGTGACCCGGCAAAGACCGTTCCAGACCAAGCGGCCTGTCTGCAGCAAAATTTTTCCCGAAAAAGACTT
>JAYGDH010000126.1:0-10147 GCA_046583055.1 Pirellulaceae bacterium
TGAGGGAACTGTTTGATAGCATGGCTGCACCGGGGGCCATGCTGCTGGCCTACCTGGGGGCCGGCGAAATCGCCTGCTGGCAAAAAATTTCGACGTAGCCGGCATCACGGCCTGGGCATATCACCTGGTGCCGCTACCAACTCCTCCAGGAACTGACGAATCCGCTCACCGATGGCATCTCGCACGGTACGAAATACTGCCAGTCGTTCATCGTTCGTTCCCGTTGCATCAGCCGGATCGGGAAAAGGCCAATGCAATCGCTGTCGAGCATTACCGATCACGGGACACGCCTGATCAGCATGATCACAGACGGTGATCGCGAAATCAAAAGTCATGTCCCTGAATATATCCAGGTGTTTACTCTCGTTGCTGGACAGATCAATCTCAAGTTCCTGCATGACCTGGACCGCCATTTCGTGGACATAACCAGCGGGCCTGGAACCAGCCGAAAAGCAACTCCACTCGCCCGCCGCCAATGCGTTCCATAACTCCTCGGCCATTTGGGACCGGCAGCTATTACCAGTGCAAAGAATCAATACTTTGCGAGGGGAAGTCATGCGGAAGCCAGCTTGTCTTAAAGGCCTATTCGTATCTCAGGAAGTACCAGGGTCCGGCGTATCATCGCTCGGGGTCGATCCTGGTAAAGGCGGTGTCGACGCCCCCGGTTCCACGTCAGGCGGAGCTGGCTTCTTGCCAACGCGTTCGAGGAATTGCTGATAGGTTCGGTTCAGCGATTCCAACATGCGAGGGACCTGCGGAGTCGCCATGAATACACGGCTGGAAACCGTCGTATGTGGAAAAAGATTAGCGAGGAAGTCCAACTTGAATTCCGTCGCGCTGTGCCCAATCATAACTCCATTGGCATAGGAACCTGCCAACACGTCATCGGTGATCTTCAATTCGTCGTAGATTTCCTGAGCCGACGGCTGTCGCTGTTGCGGATTCGGATTCTGTGGCACCTGGGGAGGATCGCCATAGCGTTGCTTGTAAATCTCCAGGTTTCTTTTCAGGGCATCCACGAACTGCGGCATGACGGAGTGAGGAACCACGACCCTGGCTACCACCTGGGCCGGTTGTCCGAGTCCCTGGATAAAGTCGACCACGAACTCATTGGCACCGGTCATCACGATCACCCCGGTGCTGAGAACACCGGTACCCACGGATTCAGGTACCCGTGCCGAAACATGCCGTTCTGTGGCGGGCGTTCCCGCGGCGTCATCTTGATTTGCCGGCGTTTGCTCGCTGCCAGGCAAGGAGTCATCCGGTACCGAATCTTCCGGGGGGTCCACGTCACTCATAGAGATTCCTTCATTGCAGCAGCCAGATCCACTAGGCATCCAGGGCCTTCAGCCGACCTGAGCTGTCTCCAATCTTTTCGACTTTGGCGCCCAGACGATCCAGGACTGACAGGAACAGGTTATTGAGCGGCACTTCCGACTTGCTCTTAATATGACGACCTGTCTGAATCGTACCATTGGCATTTCCGGCCATGACCACCGGCAAAGCGCCATGATCATGACGGTTCGCATCTCCCAGGCCACTTCCATAGAGAATCATCGAATGATCAAGCAGCGTTCCCTCTCCTTCGCTGACTGACTGCAACTTGCCAAGAAAATATGCAAACTCAGTCGCCAAAAACTTATCAATCTTCTTTAGCTTACTGATCTTGTCTTCCTTGTTCTGATGGTGAGACAGACTGTGGTGGCCACTATTAACGCCCACCATGGGATAGGTTCGATTGCTGCCGGCGTTACCAACCATAAAGGTTGCGACGCGTGTCGAATCCGTCTGGAACGCCAGCACCATCAGATCGTACATCAAGCGAATGTGATCACGGACATCACTCGGAATACTCTCGGGCACCGCAAATTCAGGACGCTCCTGTTTATTGGCCTGCTCGGCCCGCACCACACGTTTCTCTAGCTCCCGGACGCTGTCGAAATACTCATCAATTTTTTGACGGTCTGTTTTTCCTAAGCGTTTCTGCAAGACGGCGGCATCTCTCGCCACCAGATCAAGGATACTCTTCCGATCTCGATTACGCTCTGCCTGTCCTGCTGCCTTGCCCTGGTCGCTGCCGAACAATCGCTCAAAGACAAGCCGCGGGTGAATTTCTTTGGCCATCGGCGTCGTGGGAGTTTTCCAGGAGACATTGGAAGAATAGGCACAACTGTAGCCGGAGTCACAGTTACCAGCATTACGACCCTTTTCGATTCCCAACTCCAGCGACGGCAGCTTGGTCAGATGCCCGATCGACTTTGCTGCCGACTGGTCAACACTAATACCCACCTTGATGTTGTCTCCAGACGTTTTGTAGGGATGAGATCCAGTCAAAAACGTAGAGGCACAACGAGCATGATCACCGGGCCCATCCCCCTTGGCCCGCCCATTGTCCTGGGCCAGTCCAGTGAGCACATTGAATTGTTGCTTGAACTTTGCCAGCGGCTGCAAGGTCTCTGACAGCTTGTAGTCGGTTCCTTCACCCGAGGGTGTCCAGGCGGGCATGATGGCACCATTGGGAAAGAAAACAAAGGCTGCCCGCGTAGGATGAGACGGCTTGGCAGCGGCCGCCAGGCTAGTTGCCGGTTGCATCGCCTCCAACACAGGCAATCCCATGGTCAGTCCAACGCCCTTCAGGAATGTTCGTCTCGGCAAACGTTTCATGGCTGGCCTCCATCTCCCCGTTTTTTTCGAAAAGGTTCGCTTAACACAATCTCGGTCACCAGTGCCGAGAAACGATTCTCACCTTTGCGCATGTTCTTAATAATATCATCGACCGCACAGCGATCATAATATTGTAAACCCCGGCCTGTTGCATAGGTTAACATTTTTCCGGCCAGCGCCCGGTAAAAATCCTCCTGCCGCCCCCCCAAAACCTGTATTAACTCAAGCGGACTCTTGAATTTATCCCCATTGGGAAGGATCCCCTGGGGGTCAATTAGCTGGCCCTCATCTTTTTCCCGCCAACGCCCCACCGCATCGAAATTTTCCAGACCCAACCCCAGGGGGTCCATCTGGCGGTGGCAAATGGCACAGCTTGCGTTCTCGCGATGCAATGCAAGCTGTTCCTTGAGCGTTGCTGTCGGAGATGCTTTTTGAGCTGCTGCCAATTCAGGCACCTCGGCCGGAGGTTCCGGTGGAGGCGTTCCCAGGATATTCGCCAGGATCCACTTGCCTCGCTTAACTGGCGAGGTCCGATCTGGATTGGATGTGAGGGTCAAGATACTGCCCTGGGTTAAGACCCCGGCCCTGGGATAATCCTGCAAGGACACCTTGCGAAACTTATCACCTGTCAC
This sequence comes from Pirellulaceae bacterium, assembly GCA_046583055.1. Lineage (GTDB taxonomy): Bacteria > Planctomycetota > Planctomycetia > Pirellulales > Pirellulaceae > JAZADA01. Next base: position 3,297 of record JAYGDH010000126.1, read on the forward strand.
ACCCTTGATACCGTAATGTTTTGCCAGTCGTTCATTAAGGAAAGAAAACCTCCCGGTCACAAAATCCAACACGCTGCGATCTTCTCGCATCACGGCTGCGAAAAACAATTCTGTCTCGCGCCTCATATCATTGCGCAACTGCTCGTTAAAGAAACCAAACTTGTCTGGGTCAGGCTTGATGTTTTCAAGATTCCTGAGATTCAACCACTGGCTGGCAAAATTATCGACCAGTGCTTGCGAGCGATCATCGGCCAGCATTCTCTTGACCTGTTGGCGCAGTATTGCCGGATCGGAGAGCTGGCCAGCTCTGGCCAGTGAAAACAACTGGTCGTCCGGCATGCTGGACCAGATAAAATAAGAAAGTCGACTGGCCACTTCATACTGGGACAACGATTGAATTTGTTGAGCGTTATCTGCATCGGAGTGTTCCTCAATGCGAAACAGAAAATAGGGCGACACGAGTATCCCACTGATCGCCACTTGAATGCCGCGTCCGAAGGACCGGTCATCAGCGACTACTCGCTCCACCAGATCAATGTAAGGCTTCCTTTCATCTTTCCCAACAACTCGCCGAAACCCCCGTTGAATTATCGGCATCAACACTTCCTCTGCAGCCTGGCGAACTGATTTACCTTCCCCAGGCTGGGCGATCATTAATCGTCGATGGCTTGCCGGAAACGCCTCGGGGGGCAGTTTCAAGGGCCCCTCTAGCTCAATTGCCCGGATATAGAGGTTACGGACCCGTTCTTGAGGATTTTTTGCTTCCGGCTTGTAATAGTCGTTAATAAAGGCTGCTGCCAACTCGTATTCACGAGCCTCTAAATCAACTTCCATCGAATGCATCTGCATAGCATTTGGTTTTGCTTTAACGTCAAACACCTTGACTGTCTTGCTATCGAGTTCGACTTGCATCTTGGCAAATTCCGTGCCTGCTTGCTGGGCGCCGGCTTCCACTCGCAGGCGATATCGGCCCGGGTAAGGAGGAGAGTACTTGGCAAAAACCGCACCCGCGGACGGTATGATATAGGACCGACTGGCACCATCAAAACGAGCCGAACCGTGGCGACGCAACTTCCTGGATTCAAAACGTTGCTGGGGAAGATTTTGTGGATCGTAGAGAAGGATCGCAGCGGTGGCAATCTGCTCAGCCGCATCCATATACTTTTCGAACAACAACGGAGGCAATGAGAGCACATCGCCAATATTATCGAACCCGTGCCCAACATCGTCAGAAGGAAAATTCTCTGCCGGCTTAAAGTCAACACCAAGCAAATCACGGACGGTATTGTTGTATTCCGACCGATTCAGTCTGCGGATCGTCACACGCCCCGGGTCACGAGCAAGGTCACAATCAATGGTAAACAAGATTGGTTCGAGCAAGCGAACCATCAACTGGCGTTCCTTGATCGTGGGCTGAGGACTGCCCTCGGGAGGCATGGCGGCAAATTCCACCATCCGCATCACCTTTGTCCAGCGTTTCCTGTCTGCCTGCAGTGATTCGATCGTACGGAAATCGGATAACTTCAACCCGGCCTCGGCAGTATCTCCACTGTGACAATCGTAACAATAACGCTTGAGCAACGGGGAAACCTGCCCCGAATACACCTGCTGCCACATGGCCTGCTGCTGCGAACGTTCCCGGGCGGGCTGCTGTGTGAACCCCAACCCAGGCGACAGGCCCAGCGACAGGCCCAGCAAGCATCCCGATACAAAGGTTTTTCCGTGAAGCATCTTGATCTCTTCGGTCCTCGTGACGTGAAGCAATCGACCTGCAGCGAGGATCCAGACCACAGGGGAGGGGTTACAGGAGGGAGGTCTTCATTATACCCGGGGTTGGTTGATTATCCAAAGCGTTCCCTCCCAAACCGGCCCAGGACGATTTCCCTTGCCTAGAGAATGAAACGGCTGAGATCCTCGTCATCAGCGATTTCCTTTAGCCGCTCCTGGATATAAGCAGAATTGATTTCCACCTTACCCATCTTCATGTCGGGAGCCTCGAAGCTAAGTTCCTCCACGACACGTTCGAGAATCGTGTAGAGTCGCCGCGCTCCGATATTCTGGGTGGATTGATTCACCTGGTAAGCAACGGCGGCCAATTCTTCAATGGCATCCTCACTAAAGGTCAGCTGGATGCCTTCCGTCTCCATGAGTGCCTCGTACTGGCGGGTCAGTGAATTCTTCGGTTCCCGCAGGATACGGACAAAATCCTCACGCGTCAGATCCTGCAACTCAACACGAATGGGAAACCGCCCCTGCAATTCCGGCATCAGGTCACTGGGCTTACTGCGATGGAAGGCACCGGCAGCGACGAACAGGATATGGTCCGTGCGAACATTACCGTAGCGAGTCTGCACCGTCGTTCCTTCCACGATCGGCAGCAGGTCTCGCTGTACTCCCTGGCGTGAAACATCAGCTCCCTTCGATTCTCCCGAGACCACCTTATCCAGTTCATCGAGAAAAATAATGCCGACGTTTTCTGCCAGCTCAACTGCAGCGGCATTGATTTTTTCCAGGTCCAGCATCGCCTCGCATTCCTGGTCAAAGAGCACCTGCCGGGCTTCTGCCACACTCATCTCGCGATGCTGGGTCGTCTTGGGGACCAACTTTTCAAACATCCCCTGCAGATCGAAATCCATCTGCTCCATTCCCATGCCACCCAGCATAACGGGTCCCGACTTGTGCTCCACGGACAACTCCACGCGACGCTCCTCGAGTTCGCCACCGGCCAGCATGGCCTTCATCTTGTCCCGCGTTCGCTGATACTGCTGCGAGGAATCAGATTCACCCTCGACGGTTTCCATACTGACTGGCCTGGGGACGAGTAGATCCAGGATCCGCTCGGTGACCATCAGCTTGGCTTCCTGTTCAACGGCCTGCCGCTCACCGTCACGCACCAGTCCAATTGCATTTTCCACCAAGTCGCGAACCATGCTCTCCACGTCGCGACCGTAGTATCCCACCTCGGTATACTTGGTGGCCTCCACCTTGATAAACGGGGCACCGGTCAGACGCGCCAACCGTCGCGCGATCTCGGTTTTACCAACTCCCGTCGAGCCGATCATCAGAATATTCTTGGGAGCCACCTCCTGCTTTAAATCGCCCGACAACTGCTGACGCCTCCAACGGTTACGGATCGCAACTGCAACCGCTCGTTTGGCATCCCCCTGTCCGACGATATAGCGATCCAGCGCTTTGACAATCTCACGCGGCGTCATCTCGTTGTTGGTGGTCTCTCGATCCGACATCAGTGATTACTCTCATTCGAGTCAATAATTTGTTCAACCGTAATATTTGCGTTGGTATAGATATCAATTTCAGCAGCAACCTCCAGCGACTGCCTGACGATTTCATCGGCTGGCAACTGGGAGTTTTTGACAAGTGCCCTGGCCGCCGCGAGGGCATAATTCCCCCCTGACCCGATACCCACGATCCCGTCCGTAGGTTGAATCACGTCACCGGTACCGCTCAGTAGCAGAGTATTTTCAGAATCGACCACCGCCATGAGGGCTTCCAGTCGCCGCAGTGCTCGGTCCATCCGCCATTCCTTGGCTAACTCGATGGCTGCGCGTGGCATATTCCCAGGGTACTCCAGCAATTTTGCCTCAAACCGCTCCATCAAGGCAAAGGCATCCGCACTGGTACCGGCAAAACCGCATAATACCTGGCCTTCCAGTAGTCGCCTGATTTTCGACGCATCAGCCTTCATGACAGCCGACCCGAGCGTTACCTGGCCATCCCCCCCCATGGCGACGTGCCCCTGGTGCCTCACCGTCAGAATCGTCGTCGCATGGAATGTCATGATTACCCTCACAAGGAACCGTTCATTAAAGCTGCAACCTGCCAGAACCACGCGAAACGGTTTCCAGCCAGCCCACGATGTTATTGTGACGCAAACCGCCACTGAACTCTATAGGGGGGCAAACCTTACCGAGGCAACCGTCTGACTTCACGACACCCGCCTAATGGTTTATCCTGCACCCTATGAATGTACCTGCCCCCCTGCCCCGCAGCCCGGAACTAATGTCACGTCATGACACGGCCTTACTGGTCGTCGATGTCCAGGGAAAACTGGCTTCACTCGTCCAGGATCAGGCCACCATGACCTGGAACATTCAACGATTAATTCGCGCTGCCCAACTCCTGGGACTTCCCGTGGCCGGTACGGAACAATATCCCGAGGGACTTGGCCCCACGATTAATGCCATTGCTGAACTGTTGCAAAACATTACCAGCAAGCGAGCCTTCAGTTGTGGGGAAATCGGCTCGCTGTTTGCCGACTGGAGTAACCGCGGCATCCACAAAATCCTGCTGACCGGGATTGAAGCGCACGTGTGTATCCAGCAAACAGCTTTCGACCTGCTCGCCGAGGGATTCCAGGTCTACCTGGCCGTTGATGCCATTTCCTCTCAACAACGGCTAAATGCCCAAACCGCCCTGGCCCGCATGGAGGCGTCCGGCGCCACACTGACCACTACCGAAGCTGCGATCTTTGAATGGTGCGCCACCTCGGACTGCCCGGAATTCAAGGCGATCAGCCAGCTTGTCCAGGAATCGCCTCCCGAGAATCCCTCCTAGACATTTCCCTATCGAGAAGGACCTGCAACCTGTGAACGCTCCCCTCAATCCACCACTCCGCACCCTGCTGGGCCCCGGCCCCAGCGACATCCACCCGCGCGTTCTGGATGCCATTGGAAAACCGACCGTCGGACACCTGGATCCCTACTATCTGCAAGTTATGGACGACCTGCAGGGAATGTTGCGCGGCCTTTTTCGGACGCAGAACGAAATGACAATGGCGATTAGTGCCACCGGATCTGCGGGCATGGAAACCACTATCGTCAACCTGGTCGAACCCGGTGACCCGGTCCTTGTCTGCATCAACGGTGTTTTCGGAATGCGAATGGCTGACGTGGCAGAGCGTGCAGGCGCTCAGGTGACAACCCTGGAACGCCCCTGGGGAGAGGTGTTTCGCGCTGACGAACTGGCCGAGGCCATGAAAGCCAGCCGACCCAAGATCGTAGGAATCGTCATGGCTGAAACATCCACCGGAGCCTGGCAGCCGATGGAAGAAATTTCCCGCGTGGTCCACGAACATGACGCTCTCCTGCTGGTTGACGCCGTCACCTCCCTGGGTGGGGTTCCCGTGGAAGTCGACGCATGGGAGATCGACGCAATTTACTCGGGTTCACAGAAATGCCTCAGCTGTCCACCCGGCTTGGCTCCTGTTTCCTTTGGGCCCCGTGCCATGGAAGTAATCCAGAACCGCACCCATAAAGTGCAGAGCTGGTACCTGGATGTCTCCATGCTGGCTAACTACTGGGGAAGCACCCGTGCCTACCACCACACAGCACCTATCAACATGACTTATGCCCTGTACGAAGCCCTGCGAATCATCCACGAGGAAGGTCTCGATGCGTGCCATGAACGCCACGCACGAAACCACCAGGCATTAAAGGCAGGATTGGCTGCCCTGGATATTAGCTATTCCGCAGAAGATGGACATCAACTCCCAATGCTCAATGCCGTCCACATCCCCGAGGGAATCGATGATGGCAATACCAGGAAACAACTCCTGGAGCGATTCAATATTGAAATTGGTGGCGGGCTGGGTGCCTTCCAGGGAAAGGTTTGGCGAATCGGCCTCATGGGCTACTCCTCACGACAGGAGAATGTTTTGACCTTCCTGGAAGCCCTCGAAACGCTTCTCGCCGAACAGGGGCATCCCTGCCGGGCAGGAACTGCCGTGGCAGCGGCCAATACCTGCTACTCGTAACATCAACGCTGACTCGTAATTTAGGCCCACCCGCAAATTTTCCCCCAAGCAGCCAGAGCTTCTGCGGATAGCCCATTCCTCCTACCTTTACTTTCCCGGGCCGCAAGGTCAGCTCGCTTCAAAGCCAACCCTTCCAAGTACCCGGGAGGGGGGGGGTGTTGCGGGCACCGGTCGCCATTGGTAGGCTGCCGGTTGTTCAAGGCCCTCTTAATTTAGAAAAATGCGTTGAGGAAGTTTCCCCAACTCCGCCCATGGACCCGGGTGGCCAAGGAAGCAACCATCGCTTAAGCAAGATACTTAGCGTTCTTCAGAGAAGATATATGTCTTGCCCTCTGTTGGGTCGTGCTCTTGGTGTTAAGAAGCCGGGAAACGTTGATACTGTGACACGTTGTGTCGTAGCGTCATGTTTTTCCGCATATGGACGACCAACACGGGAAAAACATGTCTCGAGGTTTGGTACCGATTTATGTTAGTTCTTAGCCGGAAGGTTGGGGAACAAATCCAGATTGGCGACGAGATCACGGTGACGGTGGTTCGGATCGCCGGTGGGAATGTCCGTCTCGGCATTGCAGCACCGAAAACGACGCCGATTGCTCGCGAAGAGTTACAGGAGAGCATTCAGCAGGAGGCGATGGAACAGCAACTGCCTGACCAACGCCACTTGGTTGATTAGCAAACCTGGCAAACCGTCAACGTCGCGGGGTCGCCTGGGCGTCAGAAAGGCGATCGGAGGGTTCCTGCCGCAGATCAATGATCTGCGACTCATGGTTTCCCGTCAGCCCGCCGTGCAACCGAACATATTCTACCAGCCGCGCGATCTTTTTCGTGGCCGAGGCTTCGCCCTGCAATTCACTGCCTGGGGCCTTACCCCAGTGAATACGCTGCTGGTTACGCGTCAGCAAGTCATACCGAAACTCTGACCTGGTAGGATTATCTGCCTGGGAGATAGCAACGACGCGATAGATCCCAACTTCCTGCCAATCAATTTCCTGCAACAGGGAAGCGATCACCGCACCACCTTCAACTCGATCATCACCCCAGGAAGTTCCCAGGGGGCCAATCGGCTGCTGGTAATCCA
>JAYGDH010000130.1:0-4054 GCA_046583055.1 Pirellulaceae bacterium
GTTGCGTCTCCTACTACAAGTTGACTGCCATCCGGGCTGAAAACAACTGACTCCAGAATGTAACCGCTCGTTGGTTTTAGAGTGGACAATTCCACACCGCTCTTTGGGTCCCAAATTCTTACTACGGTATCGTAACCGACGCTGGCGACTTGCTTGCCATCGGGACTGAAGGCCAAGTCCTGAAGGTGTGGACGTGGGTCAGCGTGTCCTCGAAACACGCTGACGGTTCTTCCCTCAAGAGTTTTCCAGACGCGGGCGGTACCATCATAACTCGCCGAAGCGACGAGAGTGCCATCAGGGCTGAAGGCCACCTCCCAAACCGCATCCTTGTGATCGGTTAAAGTGTAGAGTGGTTGCCCAGTTGAAGTGTCCCAGAGGCGAACCGTGTTATCACGACCTCCCGAAACCAATTGCTTTCCCGACGGAGAAAACATCACTGACAAAACTGGGGCAACGTGTCCCAAGAGGGTGACGATTTTCTTTTGGGTCTTCACATCCCAAATCCCAATCTCGTGGAGTCCAGAGGACGCCATGGCGACTTGGGTTCCGTCGGGACTAAAGGCGACAAAACCACCGCCATACCGTTTTCCTTCCAGCGACACGCTTCCTTGCCGCTGGGTACGATCCCAAACCTTGATCGATTGGTCATCGCTACAAGAGAAAACCCGTTTCCCATCCGGATGGAAAACGACTTCATGGACATCGCCACGATGCCCGGAAAAAACCTGCTGGGGATCCCTGCCAGGAAGCGGCCAGACACCAATCTGGTCACCAAAGCCCGCGGCTGCCAAGGAGTTTCCATCGGGGCTAAAGGCAACTGGGCGAATGCGACGTCTTAGTCCGGTTAATTGCTCTGAAAAAGTTACCTTGTCTCCGCTCTCCAATTTCCAGACCCGAACAGCACTATCCGCACTGCCACCTACACTGGCCGCCAACCATTTACCCTGTGGCCCAAAAGCAACATCCGATACATAACCCGAAGCGGCGAGTGTTAAGATCTCTTTACCTGCCGCCCAGTCCCAGATCTTGATGTTTTGATCATGGGGTGAGAAATAATCGCTGGAGACGATCCGTTTCCCGTCGGGACTGAAGGCAACACGTTGGGTCTTGGTCTTATGTCCTTTCAGGATGGCAACGTGCTTGCCGGTTGCTACCTCGGCAACTTTGATCGTGCCATCTTGCGCCGGGTAGGCAATCAGCCGGCCGTCAGGACTGTACGAAGTTTTCGACCAGCAAGACGAGTCACCGTTATAGTAGTCGCTAAACGTCTGCGTTAATTCCTTCTTTTGCCAGTCCCAAATATTGAGCGTATCCGGACGTTTACCATCAATAACGTAACCTTCCCCTCCAGCCGCCAGTAACTGGCCATCTGGGCTAAAGGCCACGCTAAAAATAATGGGAATATCGGGAATGTGAATCAGCTGTTTACCCGTTGCAATGTCCCAGATTCGAACACCGTCTCGTCCGCCAGAGGCTAACCGCGAGCCATCAGCTGTAATGGCCAAGCAGTAAACAGCGCTGGTGTGTCCGGTCAGCGTTTGTTGGGCACTGTGGCAGAGACGATCCAGGTAGTGCAATTCGAATCGGTATGACGGATCCTGCTCGACCTCCGCGCGATGTCGCTCCAGGATGGTCAAGACGTTGGCCGTATCCCCACTGTCCCAGTAACGCCCGGCCAGTCGCATATCGGCAACATAGACTTGATGACTTTTGGCTGCGGCACTGTTTTGCGCCTTAGTCTTTTGTTCTTCTGCCTCCCTCTGGGCTGCCACGGCATCCTTACGCCGCTGGTCCGCTTCAATTCGCTGGCGTTTTGCCGTCTTGACAGCATTGTCGACATCAAAGAGCAAGACCCGCTGCTTCCAGGCGGCCAACGGACCTCCGATACTTAAGATCAACATCAGTAACAGCAAGAGGGAGCCAATCGCTGCTGCCACCGGCTTCCGCTTACACCATCGCCAACTCCGCTCCATCCAGGTCACCGGTCGCGCCTTGATCGGCTGGCCTTTCAAGTAACGACCTAGTTCATCGGCCAGCGCCTGGGCGCTCTCGTAGCGTAGTGCAGGCTTCTTCTCCAGGCACTTGAGGGTGATCGTCTCCAGGTCAAGATCCAACTTCGGTGCCAGCACACACGGTGCCACCGGTTCCTGCTGCAGTACTTGCAGCAGGGTCTCCATCGACGATTCACCACGAAACGGCGGACGTCCAGTCAACAGCTCGTAAAGGATGGCACCCAGGGCATAGGTGTCACTGGCCGGGCTAATCGGTTCGTCCCCACTGCCAATCTGTTCTGGTGGCATATAGCTGGGCGTTCCCATGATCTTGCCAGTGCGGGTCAGCCCGGAATCATCTTCGGTCCGCTTGGCCAGGCCAAAGTCCGTAATCAGTGGCTGGGCCGTGTCATCGGTCAGAATATTCGCTGGCTTTAAATCACGATGGATGATGCCCGCTTCGTGGGCGCTGTGCACTGCTTCGGCGATCGTTCTTACGTAAGCAGCCGCTTCCTTGGCCGTGACTGGACGGCTGCGCATCACTTCCGAGAGACTCTGCCCCTGGATATAGTCCATCGAGAAGAAGTGATGGCCCTTGTGCTGACCCACTTCGTAGACCTGCACGATGTTCGGATGACGAAGGCGACCGACCGCTTGTGCTTCGGCATAGAAGCGTGCGATCGATTCCTCGTCGGCCAGGCCACCGGCCAGGATCATCTTGACGGCCACTTCCCGGTCCAGGCTCTTTTGGCGAGCCCGGTAGACGACGCCCATGCCGCCCCGGCCGATCTCATCGAGTAATTCGTAGTCACCAAACTCGCTACCGATTTCCTCCAGGCTCACCAGCACCTGGCTCTCCGATGTGCCGGGTTGCAACGTGGAGGCTTCCAGGTCCTGGAGTTTTCCCATTCGCATGGTAGCGTGAAACTGTGCTTGCTGCTTGTTGGCCAGGGTGTCATTGGCAGCATTTTGCAGGCGCAGGAACACTTCTCGAATGGCCTCGGCATGTTCCGGCAACTGCTGCTGGTACTGCGACATTTTCAGCTGTTCACCACGGGCCAGCCGATAGCGCAACTCGATCGGCAGCAGGTCACTCAGCAGCGATGCCTGGTCCGAGTCAGTGACCTGCTCGAGGGCAGCTGCCAGGCTGGGGTCCTGGCCTGATTGCCAAGACTGCTCGAACTGGTCACAGACCTCGTCCAACTTCAGGAATCGTTGCTGTTGTCGTGGGGGGGTCGGATTCATCGGAATGATTTGAAGATTATGACGATAAGCCGTCAGCGAATGCACGACCCGGTTACCTGGGCAAAAGGCCAACCGCAAGATACCATCGATATTAGTTTTCGGTGAGTCCCACTAGTGAGTCTCTTCATTTGTTCTTTTCTCACTCCAAAGTTCACGGACGCCTCGCAGCTTGCGTTCCACGGTTTCCGTAATGCAACCCAGCTTCTCGGCGATTTCTTTATTCTTCCAGCCTTCCAGTTTCCAGAGGGCAATCTTCCGCAATTCCTCGGTCGGGAGACAATCCAATAATTCACGGCATTGTTCAACTGCCAGCAGGGCATAAGCGGGAGTCGGTTCGCTATCGACAACGCGTTCGATGCCACGTGTCACTTCATCTGCGTCAAGCTGCAGAAACACGGATTCTCCCCGCACGGCACCTCCACCTCGTTTCTGGCGTTTTCCGGCACGGACATGATCAATGACTTTACGTTCAGTAATGACCAGCAGGAGTTGCCAAAGGTCATCGCGGTCATCGAGACGTGGAAAGCGATTTTTATCCACGGCATCACAGAGGCTGTAAAAAGCAGCCAGTGCAATATCTTCTTCGTCTGCCACGCGACGGGAAGCATGCCCCAGCTTCTGACGCGCCATTTGAGTGAGCCTCAGACAATAGCGTTCCCACAATTTCTGGGTGGCTTCCTGTTGACCTGCCTTGAGGTCTGAGATCCAAGCCGTTACCGAGGTGTTGGTGGTGTCTGGCATATTTCTAACGCTTCCGTGGCAAGTTCCTTTGAGTCCATTACGGCCGCAAAGGGCGCCATCCACAACGACCAGATCCG
>JAYGDH010000163.1:0-2917 GCA_046583055.1 Pirellulaceae bacterium
CCATCATCGTGGCCATTGTCGTGGCCGTGGTAATTCCCCAACTGGTCCCCAAGGACCAGGCGAGTGCTATATTCGAGGCGATTGGCATCGGGGGTGAGGTCTTCCTGCGTGCACTCACGATGGTGGTGGTCCCGTTGGTGATGGCCTCCGTCATGAGCGGCATCCTGGGACTCGGGGACGTTCGCAAGCTGGGTCGGCCTGGTCTCGTGGCGGTCAGTTACTACCTGGCCACGACTGTCCTGGCGGTAGCCGTGGGTTTAGTCGTGGTGGCTGTAATCCAGCCGGGAACGAAAACCGATGAGTCTGGAAAGAAGTTTCAGATGGTCACGGCGGAAGATCGTCAGCAGGTGCTGGAGACGTTTGCTGACGAGTCCGGCCTGCAGAAAGAAAAGGTCGCCAAGATATTTCCCCAGTTAGGAACCGAGGAGGAAGCGGCGGAAGACAAGGGGGTGATTGGCCTTTTTGGCGGCCTGATCTTGATGCTCTTTAGTTCCAACCTGTTTGCCTCGGCCGTGGAAACCCAGTTGTTGCCACTGATCGTGTTCAGCATTATTTTTGCCGGCATGCTGACGACGATCAGTCGCCGGGTGGATACGGTGACCACGCTGATCGAGGAAGGGAATACGGCCCTGATGGCCTTCGTACTGCTGTTGATGAAGTTAGCCCCGCTGGGGGTGTTCTGCCTGATCGCATCTCGCTTTGGGGAGGAATTTGCCAAGGGGCAACTGGGCGAAACGCTGCAGCAGACCGGTTGGTACATGCTCTGTGTATTGCTGGGTTTAGGGCTTCATGCCCTCGTGACGCTGCCGTTGATCTACTGGTTCGTCACGCGCAAGAATCCTTACCAGTTCATGCGGCAGATGTCGCAATCTCTGCTGACTGCTTTTTCCACGGCCAGTTCGACGGCCACCCTGCCCGTTACGATGGAATGTGCCCACACCAATGCAGGGATTTCCAAGAAATCCACGAATTTCGTGCTCCCCCTGGGAGCGACCATTAACATGGATGGGACAGCTCTTTACGAGGCGGTGGCAGCCGTCTTTATCGCCCAGATCTACCAGGTGTCGCCAGCCGGGATTGCAGCCGGGTTTGAACTGGGAATGATGGAGATGGTCGTGATTGCCGTGACCGCTACGCTGGCGGCGATTGGCGCTGCCGGGATCCCGGAAGCCGGCCTGATCACGATGATGATTGTTTTGAATGCGGTGGGACTGCCGCCGGAATACATTGGCAGCATCCTGGTCGTGGATTGGTTGCTGGATCGTTTCCGTACGGCCATTAACACGTTTGGTGACTCGGTTGGTTGTGCTATCGTGGAACGCTCCTTTCCCAAGGAAGCTGCGGCAGGACCAGCGGCAGAAGCCGCTGGAGAAGGCGTATCATGAAACCGGAACAAATTGACGACCTGTTGAAACGCACCCTGGCCGATTCTCGTGTTTCCCGTGGTGAGAAGAAGATTCTCACCGCCATGGTGAATGAACAGCAGGGTGATGCGCAGAAACTGGCCTTCCTCCATCATCGAGCCTTTGAACTGGCACGACAGGAATTGATCGGGCCCGCTGCGATCCAGGTAGTGGAATGGCTGGAAGACGTCGTCAAGGCGTTCAAGGAACCGGCGCCGCTGGAACTGCCAGACGTGGCCGCCTACTTCAGTCCCGGGCCGGATTGCCTGAATGAGATCACCAGCCTGTTTCGTACGGCCCGCAAACGGATCGATATTTGTGTTTTTACGATCACCGATAATCGGATCGTGGAAGAGATCGTCCAGGCCTACCAGCGCAAGGTCACGATGCGCGTGATTACCGACGATGACAAGTCCCTGGATCGCGGATCGGACGTCGATCGGCTCGAGGATTTGGGCGTACCGGTTCGCAAGGATCGCAGTCGCCACCATATGCATCACAAGTATGCCGTTTTTGACGGTCGCAGCACGCTGACCGGCAGCTACAACTGGACACGCAGTGCTGCCGAGTACAATGAAGAGAATATCGTGGTCAGCGAGGATGCACGTCTGAGCACTATATTCACAGCGCATTTTGAGCAGTTATGGGAAGAGATAGCCTGAAGGAGGGGTGTGGAATCCGGGCCTTTCTTTGAACCGGCACATATTGCCCATGTTTACATTGTATAATAGTGGGAAGTTTGGGTAATGTGTGCGACCACTCTTTTGGGTGGCAGCATGGATTTGATTCGCCTTCAGTGGCGGGCAGCGCATGATCCAGGCGTGCATGAGTTCAGTCAGGCAGCTTTAATGATTGACAGGAACTTGTTGCGAAGGAGAAGCAAAGGATGAAGGACTTTTTTGATGCGTGCGTTACCGGTCCGGTGTTACCGGCCAGCGTCCTGTTGGCGTTGGTCTGTGCTTACTGGTTGATGGTTATTGCGGGCGCGGTTGGAGCTGATTTCCTGGATTGGGATTTGGATCTGGACGCAGATGCGGACCTGGATTCAGTGCTCGGTGTGGGAGCAGTTAGTTTTCGATTTTTGAACCTGGGCACGGTGCCCATCATGGTTTGGATGAGTGCCTTTGCACTGAGCTTCTGGAGCGTGGCCGTGTTGCTTCAGTCGCCAGCGGAGGATTTGGCAAGTGGGTGGGATGTGGCACTGGTCGTGGGTCGTAATGCCCTGATCAGCCTGGTTCCGACCAAGCTGCTGACGCAGCCCTTGCGAGGGAAATTTGACGCCGAGCCACCGAATCCTGACAAGGGGATGGTGGGTCGGACCGGGGTGGTGGCTTCAATTGTTACCACGACAGGCGGACAGGTAGAGATTGAAACCGGTGCGTCACCACTTGCATTGCATGCCCGGACCACGGAGGGGGAGATTGCGAAGGGAGATCGCATCGTGATTGTTGACTACGATTCAGAAACTCGCATTTTCGAAGTGGAAAGGTATTCGTCCTGACGAATAGGAGATA
>JAYGDH010000167.1:0-4069 GCA_046583055.1 Pirellulaceae bacterium
ATTCTTCCACTCCGGGTCCGCGGCCACACGAGCTCGGGCGGCAGTCAGTTTCCAACTCCGCGTATCACCCGGAGGATATTTCGACGAACGGCTATTGGTAAAGAATTGCTCTCGCAACTCTGTATCACTGACTTTCGAATCGCGAAATGACTCCAGGCGTTCCAGGATCTCGGCTTCATTAAAACCAACCACGAAACCATCACGAGCAGTCACGGCTGCCGTGGTCCGTTCCTGCATCACGTCACACAGGGAAAACCCTGCCAGGTATTCATCCTGCAACTGGTGATCATGAGGCAACAGGAAGTAATGTGGAGAGGCTGGCTCCAGGGCCGCATAGCACGACGAGCCAACGTCAGTGCCCAGTGCTGCCAGTTTCTGAGCCGCCGACCCCCACAGGTCCCGGTGTTCGACAACTGGATCTCGGTTCGTTTCCGGGCCTCGAAAAAACAAGCCGACCGCAATTCCAGAGCTGATGGGAAACACGTTTTGGTCCGGGGTCCCATCAGGACTACATTCCTTCTTTTTCTGGTTCCCGTGCAGATCAAGAATCTTGATCCTGGTAAAGGTCTCGCAAAGCGACTGCCTCAAGCCGCGAAAACTGGGGCCATCCAGGTAACCGTGATTGGTCACAAGTCCTACCATTCCGTAGTCGGCCTGTTCAATTTTCCAGTGGCAATACCGCAGGAATTTCACGTAGTCATCCTGCAACCAAACCTTTCGCTCGCCGAGGGGTTCACCCTGGACCTGGTAGTAATTGGACAATGGCTTTTTCGGACTGGCTGCCTTTGTCGGTGCCTGTCCCCGCAGCAGCCTTCCCATCCAGGAAACATCATTCATCGAGATTCCTGAAAATGGTGGATTGCCCAGGATCACGTTAAACGGACGTTCCAATCGCAGCTGTTCCAGGTAACGCAGGTAATCAGCCAGCTCCCGTGGCTCCTGGCAAACTCCCTCCAGGGGCTCGGCCATGGTATCCATAACATGAAACTGCAAGGCACCTGGCTGGCGAAAAGCGAACCCCGTCTCAGCCAGTTTGTGCATGATTACCCATTGCGCCAACAACGCTGCCGGCAACATCAATTCAAAACCGGTCAACCGTGGCAACAGGCTGTCGCACACGTAGGCATTCCAGCGCTCGTTCGCTGCTGCTTCACTCAAATCCGCTTCACGCCAACTCTCCATCATCGTCCCGGCCACCTGTTGAATCACTTCCACCAGGAAGACCCCGGTACCTGCCGCCGGATCAAGAATATCGATCGTTGGCCGCGTACTGTCCGATTCTTCCTCACCTGGCGCCAAGCCCAGGGCCCCAGGGAATGCCTCCTGGACTTGTCGAGCCACCGCCTGCACCATCCAGCGAACCACGGGTACTGGTGTGTAGAAAACCCCATGGTCTGTCCGGCTGTCCGCATCATAGTCGGCCAGGAAATCCTCGAACGAAAGAGTATCCTCTCCGATAATCTCGTGTTCCAGCGCCAGGTATTCCGGTAAACGTCCTGCCTGCAACCAATTTTCAACGACGGGCAACTGGTAAATCTTCTGCCAAAAAGGATTCGCATTCTCCTGCAGCCAGAGCCGGGCTTGTGGCGGTACGGAGGCAGTTCCCCTGGCAACCCGGTAAGCATCCATGCACACCAGCGCCTGGGCGATTTCTTCGATCACCTGGTCCACGGTCCAGGGCCGTCGTGTAACTGCCTGCAACCAATCACGAGCAGTCTCCCAGAGCGGTTGTTCTTGCTCCGTATCTGCTGCCGTGCTAATGTGAGCGGAGAGGCGTCTGACAGCATCTGGCAAACATCGCGTAAGGCTTCCGGACATCTGCGTGTGGCCTTCGTTATGAACAGGTAGCTACTGGATTACACGTCGTTTCAATCGATCGCTGGAAGATCGCGCTCATTGTGGCAGATCCCGTGAATTGCGAGAAGTTTGAATTGAGGTGTTTCTCGGTCTCCTGGCCAGGTCTTCCTTTTTTATGAACGGACAGCAACCTCGTGAATCAACCCACCGAGAGCGCCCGCGGGACACCTCACGTGTTATTCCTGATGATCAAGGCCCTGCGGCCTCACCAGTGGATCAAGAACATCCTGCTGGTGGTCCCGTTAATCCTGGCCCATGAACTGGGAAGCCAGGAAAAGCTGCTGCACTTGCTGCTTGCTTTTATTTCCTTCAGCTGCGTGGCCTCCGCCATGTACCTGGTGAATGACCTGGTCGACTTGCAGGCGGATCGAAGTCATCCTACCAAGCAACGACGCCCGATTGCTTCCGGTGACGTATCTGTCCTGCAAGCACTGGCACTGACCGTGGGACTGGTCATCATCGGCTTGCTGTTAGCATTCCTGACACTACCACGGCCATTCGCATTGATGCTGGCCCTCTACCTGGTTACCAGCGGCTGTTACTCCCTGTGGCTCAAACGGCTGGTGATCATTGATGTGCTGGTATTGGCAGGCCTCTACACCCTGCGGATCCTGGCTGGCGGCACAGCGGTTGCGGTCGATGTCTCGGAATGGTTACTCGCCTTTTCCATGTTCCTGTTCACGTCGCTGGCCTTTGCCAAGCGTTACGTGGAATTAAATGCCCTGGACGAGAGTGCCGGTGATATCCTCGCCAGGCGTCGTCGTGGCTACCGGCAAACGGACGTGGGAATCATCGAAACCATGGGCATGACTTCAGGTTATCTCGCCGTCCTGGTCCTGGCCCTCTACATCAACAGCAAGGAAATGCTGGACCTCTACCTCAATAACTGGGCCCTCTGGATTATCTGTGTGCTATTATTGTACTGGTTGAGCCGATTGTGGTTACTGGCACAACGGAAGCAATTGCCGGATGACCCGGTGTTGTTCGCAATCAAGGACCGCACCAGCTGGTTCATTGCCATCCTGGTCGCGATGTTACTGGTCCTGGCTGCCGGCAAGATTCCCGGCCAGGGCGTTCAACGTGTTGATTCCCACCTCCAGCCACGAGCTGCTCCGGACCCCGTTCCCAGGCAGGGCATAAAAGATCGTGAAATCGAAACCGCAAATCATCAGCGGCTGGGGTAATTTCCCCTGCCAGCCCTGTCATCTCAGTTCGCAACGTTACGAACACGAGATCGTGAAGGCCGTGCGGGATCCCGCCTTTACACAACACATCGCGCGTGGACTTGGCCGTGCCTACGGGGATTCCGCACTCAATGAACACCAGGCCGTGATGGTCCAGACACGGCGCAATCGCTTCCTGGGATTCGATCCCCAGACCGGTATTCTTACCTGTGAAGCCGGCACCTCGTTTCACGAGATCCTCGAACATTTCCTGCCCCGGGGCTGGACGCTGCCTACCACACCAGGAACCCGGCATGTCACCGTTGGCGGAGCCATTGCCGCAGATGTGCATGGCAAGAACCATCACCGAGATGGTTCGTTTGGCAATTACGTGGGCGGCTTTCGCCTGCTGACCGGAAAGGATGAAATTCTTACCTGTACGCCCACGGAGCATACCGATGTGTTCTGGGCCACGATCGGTGGCATGGGACTCACCGGTATCATCCTGGACGCCCAGATTCGCCTGCAACCAACGTCCAGCGCCTATTTCCAGGTGACCTACCGTCGCACCTCGCACCTCGCCGATACGCTCAACGTCTTCCAGGAAACGGACTCGGATTATCGTTACAGCGTGGCCTGGATTGACGGACTGGCCAGCGGGAAAACGCTCGGCCGCTCCATCGTGATGCTCGCCAACGATACCCAGCCCGGTGAGCTACCCCGTTCACTGGCTAAACACCCGCTGCAACTGCCCAGCAAACGTGCTGCCCAGGTCCCCTGCCACTTGCCCGGATTTGCCCTCAATCCGATCAGCGTGCGGATGCTGAACCAGGCTTACTACAACCTTCATCGTGATAGCCAAAAATGGGTGGACATGGATTCCTTCTTTTATCCGCTGGACCGGGTTCACCACTGGAATCGCGCCTACGGGCGGCGTGGTTTCATCCAGTACCAGGCGCTTTTTCCCCACCAGTCCTCCCTGGCGGGCCTTACTGAAATGCTGGAACGCATTACCCTTTCGCGACGCGCATCATTCCTGGCCGTGCTGA
>JAYGDH010000189.1:0-5004 GCA_046583055.1 Pirellulaceae bacterium
GACCCCCCGGCACGCGCCGAGCACGTGATTCGTTTCATGATGGGGAAACCGCTCGATTTTGATCCCGGTAGCCGCTATGCCTATTCCAACTATGGATATTGCCTGCTGGGTCGCGTGATCGAAGCCAGGAGCGGGTTGAAATATGACCAGTACGTGAAACAGCATGTGCTGGCACCGGTGGGAGTTCGCCAGATGCGAATCGGTAGAACCATGCTGGAAGATCGAGCACCCCGCGAGGTGCGCTACTACGATGAACGCCAACGTACGGGGCGTTCCGTTTTTGCGAAGAACCTGGGTGAGAAAGTACCGGCCCCTTACGGTGCCTGGTACCTGGAAGCCATGGATTCACACGGAGCCTGGATTGCTTCAGCGACGGACCTGGTGCGATTTGCCGCAGCCCTGGACCAGCCTGCCAAAAGTCCCCTGTTGAAAGAAGCCAGTATTCGCCGCATGTTTACCAGACCCGCCGGCGTGCTGGGCCATGACGATCAACAGCAGCCGAAAGTGGTTTATTATGGCTGCGGCTGGTCGGTTCGTACGCTGCCAGGAAAGCCGACGGTCAATACGTGGCACACCGGGTCACTGGATGGTACGTCGACGATCCTGGTGCGACGACACGATGGTCTCAACTGGGCCGTTCTCTTCAATACACGTAACGGGACCAACAACCATCGTCTCTCGACCATGATCGATGGGCGGGTTCATCAAGCCGCTGACGCCGTCCAGCAATGGCCGGATCGAGATCTCCAGCGATAACCAGTGGTGATCGCCTCTTGCGCCAGCCCTCTGGCCAACCGCCAGCAGGCAGCTTATGAGGTCTTTCAATGGCCAATGAATGACATTTGTCCCGGGCTTCGGCGTTTTTTCTTGGCAAGGAGAACTGGTGGTTTTCCCGGGTGTGAGTGTTCGCTAAGCTAATTCTTGGCAGGCGATTCAAGCGACTCCCAGGCAACCCCGGAAATGAGACAATGACCATGAACGAAATCACGGAATCGTTGGTCCAGCAGATCAAGCAACAGGTGTCGACCGAGCGACTGCTGCAGACGGCGATTGAGTTGGTGGAAATACCGAGTCCCACGCGACAGGGCGCGGCGGTTGCTGATCGCCTGGCCACGATCCTGCAGGAAGACGACTTTGCCGTGGAGCGGCCCGAGGCTGGCTGGCCTGACGCGCCGGCGGTGGTCGCGCGTTATGACACGGGAAAGGCAGGGCGGACGTTACAGTTTAATGGACACCTCGATACGGTTCACCTTCCTTTCGTACCCCCGCGTGTGGAGGCGGGTATCTTTTACGGCAGTGGTGTTTCCGACATGAAGGGAGGACTGGCCGCGGCCGTGGAGGCCATGCGGGTGGTTCGTGAGACTGGCCTGCTGGCCGGTGGCGGCATCCTGTTAACGGCGCATGACCTGCACGAGGCACCCTGGGGAGACGGTAGCCAGGTGGATCAGTTGATCCGAGACGGGTACGTGGGTGATGCAGTCATGCTGCCGGAATACAGCAGTGATCGATTGAGCGTGATCGGGCGCGGGTTGGCCATCCTGGAGGTTAGCGTGCAGCGAGAGGGCCAGCCCGTGCATGAAGTACTTGGGGGTCGCCAGCAGCCGGATGTGATTGCTGCCGGTGCAGAACTGGTCCAGCGGTTGCAGGCCCTGGATGTTCAACTGGCCGAGCGGGTACATCCGGTGGCAGGCCGGGAAAGTCTCTTCGTGGGAAAGATTAACAGCGGTGAGATCTATAACCAGTCCCCCACCTGTTTTGAACTGTCCGGGACACGCCGCTGGTTGCCGGGAACGGATTCGTCAGCCGTGGAGACAGAATTTCGCGAGGTGCTGGCGGCTGTCGAGCAGCGTCCTGGAATCACCTGTGAAGGCATATTTCATTTTGTGAGAGATGCCTACGAACTTGATCCTGGTCATGATGCGGCTCGCTCCTTTCAAGCCGCCTGCCAGGCGGTCATGGGTGAGCAGTTGCCCGAGAGCTTCAAGCCCTTCGTGGATGATGGCAACACGTTCTATGCCCTGGCGGGGATTCCTGCCATCACGCATGGTCCCAATGCGCTGGGTGCTCATACGGTAGAGGAAGAGGTCCCGGTTGCCGAACTGGTGCGTGTGGCCCAGGTCTATGCCTTGACCGCCCTGGCATTTTGTCCCGGTTAGGTGATCGTTACTCTCGTGTAGCTGACTTAAAAAAGCTGTTTGATTACCTTGCCGTCGCTCAATTTAAGGGTTCGGTTGAGACGGGGATCCACGATCAAGGCATGCGGGTTGAGTCCCAGGGCATGGTAAATACTGGCTACCAGGTCCGGAGGACCAACCGGGGTTTCCGTGGGCATGGCACCGGTCTTGTCCGAGGCACCCACCAGGTTTCCTCCCTGCACACCTCCCCCGGCCAGCACGACCGAACCGCATTGCCCCCAGTGATCGCGACCCCCGCTCGTATTGATCTTGGGTGTTCGTCCAAATTCGCCCATGCAGACGACCAGGGTGTCATCAAGCAGGCCACGGTCATCGAGGTCATCAAGCAGGGCAGATAGTCCCTGGTCGACCAGCGGTAGTAGTTCGCCTCGCAGGCAATTGAAATTGTCCTTGTGGGTATCCCAGCCATCACACTTGGACATGTAGTTAAAATGAACGCCCACGAAACTAACCCCGTGTTCGACCAGGCGGCGAGCCATCAACAGGCTTTGCCCAAAGCGATGGCTTCCGTAGCGTTCCTTGAGTCGCTGGGGCTCACGATCCAGTGCAAACAGGCCCCCTTCATCAGCACTCCCGGTTAGCTCGAGTGCCACACGACGCAGGTCACCGTATTCCTGCAGACGTGGACGGCGAGCAGGATCCCCGTCGAGCATGGCCAGTAGCTGGCGACGCCGGTCCTGGCGTGGCCCCGAGATGGCGTCCGGCAGGGTCAAGGCAGCGACACCGCCAGGCTGGCGCGGATCATCATTGATCTGCAGTGGATCAAACTCGGGACCCAGGTAACCGGCATGCCCACCACCGGCCACGGGCATTAATTTCATTCTCACGCGGACCTCGGGAATCGCCACGTAACCGGGTGCCTGCGGGTTAGTATGCGAAAACTTGTTGATCACGGATCCCATATGTGGATCGTCTTCGCGCGAGGGAGGGAGGATGGTATTGGCTCCCAGCGGTTGCGGTGAGACACGCCCGGTTAACGTGTAATAGGTCATGAAGGGATGATCCGAGTTGCGATAACCGATGGATCGCAGGATTGACAATCGGTGGACCTGTTGCGAGAGCAGGGGCATGTGCTCGCAGACGTGTATCCCGGGCACCTTGGTTGCAATCGGTTCGAACGGTCCCCGGATCTCCGTTGGTGCCAGGGGCTTCATGTCCCACATGTCCAGGTGAGAGGGACCGCCCAGCAAGTAGACGAGAATACAACGCTTGGCACGTCCTCGACCGGATTGGGTAAGCGCCGGATTGACGGCTCCTGGCACTCCCCGGGCTGCCCCGGAAAAGAGCGCCATCGTCCCCGCTTGCAGAAACTGGCGACGGGCAACCTGTGGAGCGAAGGGGTTCACGAATTTACCCGGTATCAAGGGTGACAGGGGATGGTGGCACTGTCGCAGTCTAGCAACTAGTATCGGTTGTCTCAAATTCCGCAGGATGGTTTTTCAGCGTTCTAGCAGGTTTTCTTTCGCCTGGGGCCAGTCGGGGTTGCTGCTGGCCCGGTATACACGAATATCATCCAGGTGTGCCTGTGGACCTGCTATGCCAAATTTGAAAGAACGCTTCCGTACATTCAATCCTTCGTGCCGGGCATAGCTAAAATGCTTGCCATCGATGTGAATCAATACATGCTGGCCAAGGAATTCAGCAGTCAAGGTGTGCCACTGATCCGTTGCGATCGTGATGGGGCGAGTGGCCAGTGTTGTCTTGGTCGAGTTCATGCTGCCGGGAGCGGGATCCTTGCTGATCTGTAGTTGGCCAGGGCTGATGATAACTCGAAACAGGTGGTATTTGCCATGCCTGGGATCATCAGCATTGACGACCAGCTTGATGTTTTTGGCAGTATCGAGCAGGAAGCGTGTTTGGATGATGGCATCCTGGTAAGAATGGTTTACCTGTAACGCCGGCCCCTTTCCATGCCCCCCCTGCCATTTGTCACGAGGTGCGGGAACTCCGGTCAAGACGCCCTGGCGGACCTGCCACTGCGTGAAGTGCTGCTGATCAAAATGGCTGGGTAAGGTTCCCGCGGTGAAGCTATGTGATAGTTGGAGATGATCAGCACGGACCAGGTAAGAGTTCACGTTGGGTTGTGGGTTCAGCGGATTCTCGTACCAGACCAGGTTGTTACTGAAGTGACCGGCGATCAGGATGTCGAGATCACCGTCCGCATCCAAATCCACGGTGCGAACATCGTAGGAACCCTGGTTGGTTCCAATTACGTGGCGGGTAAATTGTCCCTGGCCATTGTTCTCGTACCAGGCAGCCATGCCCGTGACCTGGTGTCCACAGGTCACGATATCGACGTCTCCGTCCTGGTCCATGTCGGATGTCGCCAGGCAGTGGGGGCCTTCAATATCCGGATCGATTTCAACAGCTTTGAAAGCCGGACCTGGAAACCAGAGGATCCCCTTGCCGTGACCTCGCGTGGCAGCGAAGTCCAGCTGTCCGTCACCGTTAAGATCCACGGGCTGGATATTCGTGGCACCCACCTGGTGGTCCGCCAGCAGGTGTTTCTTCCAGGGTTTGTGAGGGTCCAGGGGCTGTTCCCACCAGGCAAACCATTCGCCTCCGGGAAAGCGTTCTCCTCCCTTGGCGGCACATGAGATGTCAGGTCGACCATCACCATTCACATCACCAAACCCCGTGTAGTGCGAGGCCCCGGGAGCGTCACGATTGCCAAAAACATGGCGCTGCCATGATAAGCCCTTTCCCGACACCTGTTGCCAGGTAAGGGAATGAGGAAAGGGAGTCTGGTCGTCG
This sequence comes from Pirellulaceae bacterium, assembly GCA_046583055.1. Lineage (GTDB taxonomy): Bacteria > Planctomycetota > Planctomycetia > Pirellulales > Pirellulaceae > JAZADA01. The sequence goes on from JAYGDH010000189.1 coordinate 4,950, forward strand.
CCGCGACCTGAATTGGCAATCAGATCCATCTTTCCGTTGCCGTCCACGTCACCGA
>JAYGDH010000247.1:0-9143 GCA_046583055.1 Pirellulaceae bacterium
CCGAATCGCAACGATGAGGATGAAAAGACCGGCACTTTGTGTTTCTTGGCCAACTCGAAGATTGCAACAGCGTCGATCAGCGAGCCGGCGATCGGTTTGTCGATGAAAACCGGCTTGCCAGCTTTCAGCACGGGAATGATCTGTTCCAGGTGTGGTCGGCCATCGTTGGTTTCCAACAGCACGACATCAACTTTTTCGGTCAGGGCATCGATCGAATCAACAATCTCGACACCCATTTCCTTGACTTGTGCCGTGTACTTGGGAACGCGTGTGACGCTTGATTCGATGTCGGGACTGCCTTTGGGATAGGCCGCCACCACACGGCATTTAGCAATGTCGTCGGCGGCATTGCCTTCGTTTAACATTTTTGTAAAGGCAATCACGTGAGATGTGTCGAGTCCAATGATGCCAACGCGCAGTCGAGGTGCATCGGCTGACTGTAATGGAGCGGCCGGTAGCATGAGGTTGCAGTAAATAAACAAAGCGATTGCAACGATTGGCTGAGTGGGTCGAAACATGGTTCAGCTGCTTTCTTGAGAAGGGGGTAATCAATCGAGGATTGGGTTTCAGCAGCATGCTGCCGGATCATGTCAATGTCATCATATCACGGTTGGATGATGCGAACACGGTGGTTCAACGTGTCACCAATGATAATCTCGCCTCGGGAGCTGACGCAGATGCCGTGGGGTCGATTTAGCTCTGCCTGCGTGGCAGGCCCCCCGTCTCCGGCTCCTCCGCGGGCCTTGGGTCCGTGACCGGCAACGGTGGTAATTTTCTTTTCTTGCAGGTCGATTTTGCGGATAGCCTGGTTCTCGGTATCCACCACGTAGACATTTCCACGGGGTCCCAGGGCAATACCCTTGGGCCCGTTGAAGCGAGCTTTCTCGGGGGCTCCCCCGTCACCGGAAAACCCTTTTTCCCCGCTGCCAGCAACATGATGCAGGATTCCACTGGCCACGTCCAGGCGCCAAACGCTATGCCCTTCCCGGAGTGCAATCCAGAGGGTGCCGTCGCGGTAACAGAGTGCCCGTGGTCCCCGGATGGGATTTCCCAGGGCCCGTTGTCCGTCTCGCGGTAATTGTTTTTTCTCGTTACCGGCGATCGTATGGATGGTGCCTGTTTTTAGATCAATGCGTCGGATGCGGTGGTTGCCGATGTCAGCCACGTAGAGGCCCTGCTGGTCATCCAGTGCGATGCTGTGCGGATTCCTGAATTGTGCCTGGGTGGCCGGTCCACCATCCCCGGAGAAACCCTCTGCACCGGTACCGGCAACGGTCCGGATGGTTCCTGATTTTTTGTCGACACAGCGGATGATATGGTTTTTCATCTCCACGAAGTACATGTTGCCGACACCGTCAAACCGGATTTCATAAGGTTCATTCAGGTTTGCTTGAGTGGCGAGTCCCCCGTCACCGGTATAGCCCTGTTTTCCGGTGCCAGCGACGGTTGCCAATTTTCCGCTAACGGGATCCAGTCGCAGGATGCGATGGTTTGTGACCTCGGTGATGTAGAGCCCCTTGTCCGGCCCGAACTCGACACCAAACGGAGAACCGACATTGATGGTACGCGCCGGCCCCTGGAGTCCGTTGTTGTTGGATTGCCCGGTTCCGGCGATGGTCTCGATGGTGCCTGCCTGGATGGGGAGAGTCAGAAGCATGCTCCACAGCAGCAGTAACGTGGCCAGCCGTGTTCCCGGCCAATGGCCCCGGTGAAAGGGTCCGGTGTAGTTCATGGAGAGTTTCCTTGCGAAGTCAAGTTCAGCAATCTTTCGCCAAGGGCAGTTTAACGGGGCTCGCTGCCTGGTGCGACTCCCCACCAGGATAGAGTTACGGATCGGCTGCTTGAGCAGCGGAACCGGGCGTGGTACGTTCACGGTCAAGAATATTGGCTGCTGGACTGACAACCATCCCACGAGAGAGAAAGACTGTACGATGACCATTTCACAGGAAATACTGGATCGTTTGGCCGAGTTTGATACACCGACGATCTGCAACGTGATCGAGTTGTTTGATGTGCGTCCACGCAACCAGGGTTACATGGACCACCGTATCCAGTGTGGCTTTCCCGAGTTGCCACCGATGGTGGGATTCGCCACGACTGCCTGTTTTCGTGCGGATGCCCCACCGGCTGGCGGTGATGCCTATGGCAGTATCCAGGCTCAACTTACTTCTTTTGAGCAACTACCGGGACCACCGGTCGTGGTGTTCCAGGATCAGGATGACCCGGCTGTCGCTGCGGTCTTTGGTGAAGTCATGTGTTCGACCTACCAGGCTTACGGTTCGGTGGGGCTGGTGACCAATGGCGGCGGACGTGACCTGGACCAGGTGCGTGCCTTGAGCTACCCGGTGTTTACCGGTTCCACGATTTGCTCACATGGTTACTGCCACATGTTACACCTGGGTTTACCGGTACGCGTGGGTGGTTTGATGGTGAATCAGGGGGACCTGTTACATGGGGATGCCAATGGAGTGACCAATATTCCACTGGATATTGTTGCGGAAGTAGCCGATGTTTCCAGTGAATTTATTGCCGCGGAAGAGATCATGCTGGACTACGTAAAAGCCGCGGGCGAGAAGACCGTGGCTGAATTTGATGCTCGCCGAAACGAGTTCATGGAGGTCGTTGGCAAGCTGAAAGAGCGTGTTTCCCGAGGTTGATTCGGGGTTGATGGCCCAGCACGTCAGGTGGTCAATCCAGCAGGTTTGCAAGTCCATCATCTAGATCTTTCTTGGCAGTAAATTCTGCGCGTGAACATACTGGCAGATCCTGAACGCCCGGGCGTGATAACCGGGCGATGCGGTTAACCGGGTAAGCGTGGAGTCGCGATGGTTGCTGAATGGATTTTAATAATCGTCCTGGTAGCAGGTGCCCTGTTACCAATAGTGAGCCTGGGGCTCCAGCGAGTGTCGCAGGACCAGCATTACTGGTCGACGCTGATGGTCGGTCTCTGGGCGTTTACCCCGCCTGCCTGCCTGCTGGCAGTCTACTTGTACTGTGGCCGCCCGGTGCTGATTGAAGACTTGCCACCGGATCGTCCCGTGCAGGTACTGGTCGATGATTACGTTGGCAGCAAGGCCTGCCTCAATTGTCATGCCCGGCAACATGAGTCCTGGTCCGGATCCTATCACCGGGGCATGACGCAGGTGGTGAACCCGGAGACCGTGCTGGGTGAATTCCAGGATGAAGCAGGTTATGACAAGATCCTGACGACCTTCGATGGTCGTGATTACATCATTTCCCGCCGCGGTGATCAGTATGGGGTGACCCTGACGCCGCGTGGTTACCACAAACCTATTTCGCGTCCGTTGGTGATGTCGACCGGATCGCATCACATGCAGTTGTACTGGTACTCCACCGGTCAAACTCGCTTGCTGGGTCTGCTGCCATTCGTTTACCTGGTGGAGGATCAGCGCTGGATTCCTCGTGCGGCGGCTTTTTTGAGTCCGGCGGGACCGTCATCGGATGAGATCCAGAGGTGGAATGCCACCTGTATTCGTTGCCACACGACCCATCCTCGGTCCCGGGTGTTTGGACGTACCGAGATCGATTCCCAGGTCGCGGAATTTGGTATCTCCTGCGAGGCCTGCCATGGGCCTGGTGGTCAACATGTGCAAGCCAATAGTAATCCGCTGCAGCGTTTTCAGAATCACCTGGCGACCGAGCCGGATACCACCATCGTCAATCCTTTGCGAGTGGGACACGAACGTGGGTCCGCCGTGTGTGGATTGTGTCATGCGGTCTCCTCGGCCACGAGCCTGGAAGATGCGAACCACTGGCGTGAGCATGGCTACCAGTTTCGTCCCGGGGATGACCTGGCAGCGCATCGGCACCTGTTGCACCCCAGTCGACGGGATGATCCGGTAACCATCGACACGCTGAAACGGGACGAGCAATTTTTTGACCACACGTTCTGGTCCGACGGCGTGATCCGCGTGAACGGGCGTGAATATTCTGCGATCCTGGAAAATCCCTGCTTCCAGCGAGGCAAGATGTCCTGTTTTTCGTGTCACAGTATGCATCAGCAGGAAAATGATACCCGTTCTGTAAAGGAGTGGGCAGATGATCAGTTGAAGCCGTTGATGCGTACGAACCAGGCCTGCATCCAGTGTCACCAGGAGTATCGTAAGCCGGGGAAAGTCACCTCCCACACGCACCACCTGGCAGGATCTTCCGGAAGCCAGTGCATGAATTGCCATATGCCGATGACCGCCTATGGTTTGCTGAAGGCGACCCGGAGTCATCAGATCGATATTCCGGACGTATCGACCAGCCTCACGACGGGGCGACCGAATGCATGTAACCAGTGTCACCTGGACCAGTCCCTCGGCTGGGCAGCTGGGCACCTGGAAACATGGTACGGTACCGAGCCACCTGCGCAACTCAGCGAAGAGCAACAGACGGTTTCAGCAGCCGTACTCTGGCTGTTGAAAGGGGATGCTGGACAGCGTGCCTTGATGGCCTGGTCCTGGTGTTGGCCGCCGGCCCGCGAGGTTTCCGGCCTGGATGCGTGGGGCGCTCCTTTTCTGTTGAAATTCCTGGAAGATCCCTATCCTGCAGTGCGGTACATTGCAGCACGGTCATTAAAGGCCTTGCCGAATTACGCCAAAATGGATTACGATTTCCTCAGCGATCCGGCAGGAACGCATGAAGAACGTGAGAAACTGTTTTTGCTGTGGGAACAGACGAAGAGGGTTTCCCTGCAGGGCCGTCGACCATTACTGATGGACGATCAGGGCAACCTGGATCGGACGTGGTTGGAGGCCTTGCTCAAAGAACGCGATGATCGAGAGATATTCCTGGCAGAATAATCTTCCATAGAGTTTCTAGCGGAGGCGACTAAATCCAATGACGAACCAAGATCAGGTTTCAACAGCAGCAGCCCAGTGCGTTCGCAAACACATTCGTTTTGGATGGTGGTCGTTATTGACGTTTGTGGCGCTGGGTATCCTGTTGGAGTCGTTGTTGGCCTGGAAGGTCACCTGGTATCTGGGCACTCTTGGAGAAGATTACGAGAACATCCGTCGCCTGATGTGGCGATTGGCCCATGCCCATGGAACACTGTTGTCACTGGTACACCTGCTTTTTGCCATGACGGTCCATGTGGTACCTGGAACCGTGCAACAGAAAGGTGCACGGTTCGCATCTCCCTGTTTCATTGGTGCTAGCTTTCTCTTGCCGGGTGGATTCTTCCTGGGTGGCATCTTTGCTTTTGAAGAGCATGCTGATCCGGGAGTGGGCGTCTTTCTCGTCCCGGTGGGTGCCCTGTTAATGGTGATTGCCGTGTTGTTGACTGCCACGGGACTGACCCGGGCCTCACGTCAATCCGGCCAGGCAGGCTCCAGCTAGGATGCCACGACGGCGGCAATACTTTCCCGGTTGACGGGATCGATGATTCCGCGTTCGGTGATGATGGCAGTTACCAGTTCTGCCGGTGTCACGTCGAAAGCCGGATTGTACACCTGGACACCTTCGGGTGCGGTGGTTTTACCAAATCCGCTGGTGATTTCTCTGGCATCGCGTTCCTCGATCGGGATCCCTTCACCACTGGCCAGTGTCAGGTCAAAGGTGTTGGTGGGAGCTGCCACGTAGAAGGGAATGCCATGGGCCTGGGCCAGGACGGCGACAGCATAGGTGCCGATCTTGTTGGCGGTATCTCCGTTGGCAGCGATCCGGTCCGCCCCGGTAACGACCGCGCTAACGCGGCCTTCACGCATTACCTGGGCAGCCATCGAGTCGCAGATCAGCGTGGTGTTTATCTTGCGCTGCATTAATTCCCAGGCGGTCAGGCGTGCTCCCTGCAGCAGCGGTCTCGTTTCATCGACGTAGACGTGTAGTGTTTTTCCCAGGTCCTGGGCAGTAAAGAAAACGGACAGGGCGGTACCGTACTCGGAAGTTGCCAGCCCACCGGCGTTGCAGTGGGTAAGAACGCCCTGGCCGTCCTGCATTAATTCAGCGCCGAATTTTCCAATGGCGTGGCAGGTCTGGCGGTCCTCGTCATGAATGGCGGTTGCCTCGACCAGCAAGGCCTGTTGCAGCGATGCCGCGGAATCGGTTTGCGCAACCTGGACTGCGCGGGCTTTCATCCGGTCCAGGGCCCAGAACAGGTTCACTGCAGTCGGGCGACTGGTGGCCAGGTATTCAGCGGTGCGGATTACCTGGAGCTGACCTTCTTCATGGCTGGGGACATCCTGGATGCCAAGGCAGATACCGTAGGCGGCGGCGATACCAATGGCGGGAGCTCCCCGGACACGCAGCATCTTGATCGCTTCCCAGACGGTCTCCACGTCCTGGCATTGCAGGTGCTGAATCGTTTCTGGCAGCTTGGTTTGGTCCAGCAGTTCCAGGGAGCCGTGGCTATCCCCTATCCAACGCATGGTTTCCATCATAGTTTTTTCAAGCTGTCTTGCAGCGCACTGTTCTTGGCACCGATCTTGTCCACCAGTTGAACCTTGAAGTCCTTTAGTTTTTGTTTCAGGTCGGGATCAGCGAGAGCCATGATCTGGATGGCAAAGAGGCCGGAGTTGCGAGGTCCGCCCATGCCGACGGCCATGGTGGCAACAGGGACGTCTCCAGGCATCTGGACGGTTGAGAGTAGCGAATCAAGTCCCCCGAGATCTGCCGTGGGAACGGGCAGGCCGATCACCGGCAGGGTCGTGTGGGCGGCCACTACTCCGGCCAGGTGGGCGGCTCCGCCTGCCGCGGCAATGATCACCTGCAGTCCACGCTCTTCCGCCGTGCTGGCGTACTCACCCACGACTCCCGGGGTGCGGTGGGCACTCATCACATGTACCTCGTAAGCGACTCCGAATTCATCCAGGGCTGCTGCTGATTTCCGGATCTTGGGCCAGTCACTGTCACTGCCCATGATAATTCCCACGCGTGCTGGGGAGGATTCACTCATTGTTTCCGCTTCCTCTCTTTTGCCTTTATCGTAAATGATCGGTAATCGTGCTTCTGGCACCACGTTTCGGTCGGACCGGATCACTACTGGAAGACCGGGTTGTATGCTAACTGGAACGAATCGGCAACCGCCTGGTTGGTGATCTGGCCCTGGTAAATATTGACTGCGCTGGCAATGGATGGCAGTTCACGGGCAGCGGGTTCAATTCCTCGATTGGCAATTTCCAGGGCCCAGGGCAAGGTGACGTTACAGAGAGCAAAGGTGCTGGTTCGGCCCACCGCGCCCGGCATATTGGTGACACAGTAGTGGACAACTCCTTCTTCGATGAACGTCGGGTCGCTATGCGTCGTGGGACGAGCCGTCTCGATACAGCCACCCTGGTCAATGGCCACGTCAATAATCACGCTGCCCGGCTTCATGAGGCGCAGGTCCTCGTGGTGAATGAGCTGTGGAGCCTTGGCACCGGGGATCAGCACTGCACCGATGACCAGGTCCGCCAGGGGGAGTTGTTCACGGATCATGTGTCGATCGCTGAAAAGAACGTTGACGTTGGCTGGCATGATGTCATCCAGGTAACGTAAGCGGTCGACGTTGATATCGAGGATGGTCACATCGGCCTGGAAACCCGCGGCAATCTTGGCCGCGTTGGCTCCCACCACGCCACCACCAAGGATCGTGATATGGGCTGGTGCCACGCCGGGTACTCCACCGAGGAGGATGCCACGACCCATCTGGGGCTTTTCCAGGTACTTGGCACCTTCCTGGATACTCATTCTGCCAGCGACCTCGCTCATGGGCGTCAGCAGCGGCAATTGCCCCTGGGCGTTGACCAGGGTTTCATAGGCGACGCAAGTGGCGCCAGATTGGATCATGGCCTCCGTGGTTTCCCAGCTGGCGGCAAAATGGAAATAGGTAAAGAGAATCTGGCCCTCTCGAATCCAGGGCCATTCCTCGGGTAGTGGCTCCTTGACCTTGATGATCATCTCGGCCCGGGAAAAAATCTGTTCGCTGGTGAGCAGTTCGGCACCATGTCGCAGGTAATCATGATCGGCCAGTCCGCTGCCCAGCCCGGCGCCAGCTTCCATCAGCACGGTATGCCCGGCATTGACCAGTTCTTCAACACCTACGGGCAACAGGGCCACCCGGTATTCGTCGTGTTTAATTTCCTTGGGAACACCAACTATCATTCGCATCGTCCTTTCCTGCGTAATGTCTGGTTTCAACTAGCCGGGGCCAGTTCCCTGGTCGAATGCTTCCTGTTCAGAAAGAATGAGGGCCAGCGTGGATTCAAACGTTTGGGAAGAAACAATCCAGGTAGGGTCCTGGTCAGTATAAGTATTGCAATGGTCCACCAGCAGGCGATACAGGAACTTGAACAGGTTCCTGGGAACACGTAGTGTCCGGAACGATTCCAGCAGACGTTGGTCGCTCACCGCCGGATCGACGAAATCTCGAAGCACCGGATTTGCCCCGGCCTCGCCACACGCCGCGAGGCGGGCGTTGGCAATGTCGAAGAGAGCTTCGCCTGTCCATTCAAACGTGGGGATCATGTTTTGTTTGTCCAGGCGGGCTCGCTGATAGAATTCGCGGTCTTCTCGCTGGACGAAACGTCGTAATTCGATCGGCAACATTAATTTCAGCCCGATTCCCGGATGCTTGAGAAATTTGTTGTCCAGCATGGACCAGACCAGGGATTTCATCAGTTCCGCGGAACCATTGATCAAGTGGGGTTCGTCGATGCGGTCGACCAGTACAACCACTCCACTGAATCCCAGCGTGTCCAGGACCCCCTGGAACTTCAATAACAATTCGTAACGGTCATCGGTACTTTCCTTGCAGGGAAAAGGCTGGGAGGCCACTTCTGCAGGTTTCAGATGCATCAATACCTGCCGCAGGGGGTTCAGTTCATGGTTGCCGATGCGAACAAACCGCAGGATATTTCGGGCCAGCCAGAAGTTTTTCCAACAGCGCCAAAGCCAGGGGATCCAGGGGCCCAGGGCCAGGATCCACAACGGGTACCTCCAGGAATTCAGTAATTCACCGTGCCCCTTCATCCACAAGGTGCCACAGAGAACAGCGACTGTGAGCAGGCAACCCCAGGCCATGGCCAGGTCCCAGTGGGTTAGCCAGGTATGGAACTTCAACCGCTTGCGCAGTCGATGCCAGCGCCCCTGGAAGGTCTCCTGCGTGGATTGATCGTAACAGGCAGTCAGCAGCAGCAGGTCACGTGCTTGATGCCGAT
>JAYGDH010000276.1:0-2942 GCA_046583055.1 Pirellulaceae bacterium
GATCTCCGGGGAATTTGGTCGCACACCACGGATCAACAAGAACGCAGGCCGGGACCACTGGGGGCGATTAAGCACCCTGGCCCTGGCTGGAGGCGGCCTCCAAACAGGTAACGTCATCGGCCAGTCATCGCCGAAGGCCGAGTTCCCGGCCAGTAACACCGTTACCACGCAGGATCTGATGGCGACTGTATTCCACACGCTGGGCATTCCGGCGGGTACCCATTTTGATGATCCCGCCGGCCGTCCTATCCCGATGTTGCCAGCTGGCAATCCGATTCCCGGCTTAATCTAACCCCGGGAAGAACCCCTCCGCTGCCAATGGTCGGCCCTTTGCCTGTCGTGTAAAATGACCGACCGGTGGTTCCCTGGGGAACCTTCCTGGCCATGTCCGATCGGTGCACGGGAGATTTATCATGTCACGCACTTTCGTGATGCTCTGCAGCTACCTGTCCCTCCTGGCAATCTTGCCCACCCAGGGGGCCGAGACACCGCTGCGGCTGGCAACTTTCCAGGTGGATGCCACACCGCCACTGGGTTCACCGCTCTGCAACGGCAACGTCAAACCGGTGATGGAAATCACCACGCCACTGACCGCCCGGGGGATCGTATTACTTGGTGCCGGCAAACCGATTGTCCTGTGCGCCATCGACTGGGTCGGAATTGGTAACGGCAGCTATGACGCCTTCCGGGAGGCCCTGGCCAAATCGGTCGGCACCTCGGCCGATCGCGTCGCCCTGCACACCCTCCACCAGCACGATGCACCCGGTAGTGATTTCATCACCGAAAAGCTGCTTGCTAAACAGGGACTTGGCAAGCAGTTCTCCAATCCCGACTTCGATGCGCAGGTCATGCAACGACTGGCCGCAGCAGCTCGTGCTTCGTTAGAAAAGTCCCAGCCAGTTACTCATGTCAGTCACGGCGCCGGCCGCGTGGAAAAAGTCGCTTCCAACCGCCGGATCCTAGGACCCGATGGCAAGGTCGCTATCGGACGCATGAGTAAGTCGACCAAACCTGAAGCCCAGGCCGCCCCGGAGGGAACCATCGATCCACTGGTTCGCATGGTCGTTTTCTGGCAAGACGATAAACCCCTGTCCGTGCTGACCTATTACGCCACGCATCCGCAAAGTTACTATGGCCAGGGGTTGGTCAACTGGGATTTTGTCGGCTACGCCCGGCAACTGCGAGAAAAAGCCCTGCCGGGGGTACCGCATATTCACTTTAACGGAGCCGGGGGGAACGTTGCTGCCGGAAAGTACAACGATGGCGCCAAGGAAAAACGCCCGTTACTGGCCCAGCGGCTGGCCCAGGGCATGCAACTGGCCTGGAAAGCTCAAGAAAAATCAGCGTTAACGGCCCACGACGTTAGCTGGACGGTCGAACCCGTCTCGTTACCGGTACGAGCCAGCCTGGTGGAGGCCGAGTTGGTTGCCATCATCCAGGACAAATCCGTAGCGGTCAGTAATCGCCTTCGAGCCGCCCGTGACCTGACCTTCGTCCAGCGCATGAAAAAGGGGCACCGCATACCTGTCTCTTGCCTGCGACTGGGCAGCGCCCGGATCGTGCACATGCCAGGTGAATTATTTGTCGAATACCAACTGGCCTCCCAGCAGATGGCCCCGGGCAAGTTCATTGCCATGGCTGCCTACGGCGATTACGGACCTGGCTACATCGGTACACGTATCGCCTATGGACAGGGGGGCTACGAGACCGGCAAGGTCTCTCGCGTGGCACCCAGTGTCGAACGCGTGTTGCTGGATGCGGTCAGGAAACTAATCCAGGCTCAACCATGAACCATGCTATCCATGACTTAACAAGGACGCCGACCATGACTACTTCCCGCCACCTTTTTACACTGATACTCCTCCTGTTGACGACCGCGACTCCGGTCCTCCTCCCTGCCCAGGAGGCCGATCGTTTTGCGCTGCCCACGAGCGAGGAGGGGCTCCCCGGTGAAGGAAAGCTCAGACGCTATGCCGGTTACGTGAAAACCTGGGCCAGTCGACGGGCAGCCTGGTCCAAGCAGGTCAGCCGTGACCAGCAGGCAGTTGTCTTTCTCGGCGACTCCATCACCCAGGGCTGGGGCGCCCAGTTCCGCGGGAAATTTGCCGGGATGAAACTGGCCAACCGGGGAATCGGTGGCGACACCACGCGCGGCATGTTGATTCGCCTCCAGGAAGACGTCCTCTCGTTGAACCCCAGTGCGATCGTACTGCTAATGGGCACCAATGACCTCGAGGTTGGTCTCGAACCGGCGTTGATAGGACGCAACTTCACCAAGATCATTGCCGGCATCAAGGCTCACAGCACGACCACGCCAATTATTCTTTGTCGAATCTTCCCCAGTTCGGCCAGCAAGAAACGCCCCGCGGACAAGATCCAGCAGGTCAACGCGATCTACGAGGCCACCGTCAAGGGAGATTCACAGATCACGGTCGTGGATACCTGGACCCTCTATGCGACCGCCGAGGGTGACGCCGACCCCAGTCTTTTCCCGGACCTGCTCCACCTGAATGCCCGGGGATATGACACGTGGGCCACGGCATTGCACCCGATCTTCGCGACCCTCGGTTTCCTGGAAACCAAGCCGGTCGCATTTACCCCGGATGCTGGCTTTACCAGCCTCTTTAACGGCAAAGATCTGACTGGCTGGGGATTCCGCCCCACACCTCCTCGCAACAAGCCGCGCAAACCGCGTCCCCATGCACCGGTTTTCGTGGAAATCAAGGAAGCCGTTTCCTTTGACGGGAAAACTCGCAGCAATGATCAACGCTATGCTGCCATCCATGGCAAGCTGGTCGTCACCACGCCTGCCGAGGGACGTCGTATCCAGCAACTGTGGACCACCGCCGAGTTCGGCGGCAATTTCATTCTCAAGCTGCAGTTCCGAGCCACTCCCAATACAGACAGTGGCGTCTTTATTCGCAAGCCCCAGCTGCAATGCC
>JAYGDH010000303.1:0-8607 GCA_046583055.1 Pirellulaceae bacterium
GCTGGCTTGTCACCTGGTGCTGGCTTGTCACCTGGTGCTGGTTCGTCACCCGGTTGCTCTGCTGGATTTGCCTGTGCAAGCTGCTCTTCCGCTTGTGCTGCGTTTTCAGCTGCTTCTTCCGTCTGTTGCACAGCTTCTTCCGCCGTTTTCTGAGTCTCTTCAGGTTGGCCCAGTGCAACGGTTTCCTCCTGGAGAGCCGCCACCTCTCTCGCCAATTCTTCCGTTTGTTCAGCGAGTTGTTTTTGCAATAACTCGAGGGCTTCATCCACGTTGCCCTTGTTAAGGGCTTCTAATTGCTCAGCCACCTCGGCTTGCCGTTTTGCCAAGTCGGCAGCCTGTTTGGCAGGTGGCTCAGCTGGCTGGTCGCCTGGTTTATCCGCTGGTTGGTCACCCGGCTTGTCGGCTGGCTGGTCACCTGGCTTGTCGGCTGGTTGGTCGCCTGGTTTATCCGCTGGCTGGTCACCTGGTTTATCCGCTGGTTGGTCACCCGGTTTGTCGGCAGGCTGGTCGCCTGGTTTATCCGCTGGTTGGTCACCTTCGGGATCGAGTTCCTGAGCCGCTTTCTCGAGGACTTCGGTCGCTTCCTTGGCATCTTCTGCGGCTTTCGGAAGATTACCTTCCTTGAGTTGTTCAACCACATCCTGGGGCTTTTCGGCCAGTTGGTCGTCCGATTCTAGCTCGTTCCCTTCTTCCGCTTTCAACTGTTCATCCAGGGCAGCGGCTTCTGCTGCAATCTGCTCCTGGTTTTCCAGGATCTGTTCGGTCAATTTCTTGGCCAATTCTTCATCGTCGGGCACCGGCTTGTTCGCCTCTTCGGTCAACTGGGCCAATTGTTCCTGGTCCTCGGCGAGTTCCTTGGCTTTTTTAGCCAATTCTTCTGCCCGCTTCTGTTGTTGATTGACGAAATCCTCCAATGTCTGGGGAGACTTCTTGAGAGCTTCGGCAATTTCCTCGTTCAATTCTTTTTGTTGTTTGGCAAGGTCTTCCGGGGACTGGTTCTGTTCCTCCTGAAGTGACTGGGCCAGTTCCGACAGGCGTTTCTGCTCGGCGGCCAGCTCTTTCAGGTCTTCGAGACGTTGAATTCGTTCCCACAACTTGTCAAGCTCGGCGATAAGCGCCTCGGTGCGTTCAACGGATGTACTGGTATGTTGATCAGCTGCCTCTCCGTGGTCGAGTCGTTGCTGGGCGTCATCGACCAGCTTGATTTGTCCGGCCTGGTCTGCGATCGAATTCACATCGGTTTCCGCCAGGTCGACTACCTCGGGCTGAAGTGCCTGGAAGGCGGTAGCCGGCAGCGCATCCCCGAGATCGATCAGTTTCTGCTGCGTCGTGGCTGCCTGCTGGCGGATCTGGTCGATCCTGTCGGTAACTTCCTTGGCCAGCGGGTCATCTGTCTTGACGGCTTCCTGCAGGGGCGTCGTCAACTTCCTGGTCTGCTGGAGATCCGCGAGGACCTCTTGGAGGGAGGTGCGAATACTCTCATAATCCTTTGCTGCCTGTTTCTCGAAGTAGCTTTCGGCATCTTCATCGATTGTAATGGTAATGATTTCACTGAGTGCCGAATGGGGCCCTTCCAGGTTCTCGGGAAGGTTATCGGTGACACGGACGCGCAGGGTCAGCACGTGGATTCCCGAGAGATCAAATTCACTGAGATTAAACGGTTGATTTCCTTCGATATATCCCGGGTCCAGGGATTCGGGAATTTCCCACTCGAGGGGAGCCCGTTCTTTTCCATCGGTGGTTGTCAGCAACTCGGTTTTCGCGATCCCATAGTCATCGGTAGCGAGGTAGCTGAGCGGCAAGCTATCGGTCGATTTCATTTTCAATTTCTTGGCCAGGGGCTGGATAATCTTTACCTCGGGCCCTTGGTCTCGCAGTGCTCGGATGGTGTATTCACGGGGCCAACTGACAAACCCATGTTTGTCTTCTAATCGCAGGGACCAGACCCGCCCACCAATCATTTCCCTGGTCAATGGCACCTGCCAGCTACAGATGCTGTTACTGTTCACTGCTGTCTTGATCTGTGCATCGACCGCGGGCATGCCATCGATGTGCATGCGTGCTGAGTCGAGCTTGGTATTAGATGTGGCTGTCACGGTAACCTGGGTACCGATCAATCCCTCGATTTGGCCATCGAATTCCTGATCGTGTTCGGTGCCTTTACCGGTGTAGGCTGGATAGCTGTACTGCACATCCAGTTTTTCTGTTTCCGGACGAGGTACGACCGTAACGGTATAAAACCGGCTGAGCGCACCGCCTGCGTGGATTCGATACTCAAAACCCTCATCGACCACGGGAATACTGAAAGAAAAGCGTGGATTCTGATCATCATCGGCAGAGATTCCAACCATCCGGTCACGCGTCTCATGCTGCTGTCCCTGTTGCCTGAGTAGTTGGGCCGAGCGGACCCGGGTGTCCCGAACCGTTACTTCAATCCGCAACGAATCACCGGCGGCCAGCACGATATCCTGGGGAACGATCGTCATATCGGCTTCTCGCACGTTACCGATATCAGCGAACGGCACCATGATACGATTGACCAGGTGGGCCGTGTGTTCCGGCCATATCACCCAGGCCAACAACAGCATGGCAGCGGTTGAAACCGCGGCAACCAGGTAGCGGCGCACGGTATCAAAGCTGAACTCTCGCTGTGGTTCCACGACCGTGGCTTGCCCGGTCGCTTCCTTGACCAGTTCCGCAATCATGAGATTCGACCCCTTTAATTCAGGGGCATCAGGACTACTTAGCAATTCCACCGCCGAGCTGAGACGTTCTTCCAGTTCAGGATGCCTGTTTTCAATAAGCCTCGCGATACCGGCAAGGGTAAAGGTGTGAGCCAATGGGCGGACCAGGAAAAAATATCCCGTTAACAACACGGTGGCCAACGAAACCATGGACAGGATCCAACGACCGGTGGAGGAAAAGATCGTAACGGTTGCATCAATCGCCATGGCTACCAGGAGAACTCCCAGGCCAACTGCTATCACAGCCAGCAAACCTCTCACCACGGTTACCAAACGCGAGCGCCGAATCAGCGCGTGCAGCTTCTTAACGATTAGCTCGGGCACCTGGCTGTAATCACGGTCCATCGTCAAGCTACTCATATCAATCCTCCACGTTTTCGAATTACCCACTCGGAAGTGAGCAAGAGGACCATGACCGCCAACAGCGGCCAGGTATCCCACAGGGTTTGACGCGTTTGCTCAGTATACCGCCGAGTGCCGGACCCGAAAAAGCCAAGAACGTCCGTTGCCTGATCTACCTCCACAACACTACCCCCCGATAGATGGGTAAGGAACGCCAGTCCTTCTCGGTCAGCTGTTGGCTCAAGTAGTTCCATACTATTAACTTGGGGCGAAAACACGGTGATCTTGGTTTCTACGGCCTGCTCTCCCTGGGCATCAAGAATTTCTTTGGCCTGGGCACTTTCCAGAACCAATCGAAACGTTCCCTCACCGGGTAACTGGTTTAAATCAACCTGGTACATTCCTGCCGACTGGGGGACAGCCTGCAGTGGCTTGGTGAAAATGAGTTTCTCTCCCTGGAAGACTTTCAGCTTTGCCTGGTCATCGAATACGGGTTCCAATTGGGCGTTGGTAATTTTCGCTCGCACGGTAATGGGCTCACCGTGTCCGTAAAGAATGCGATCGGTTCCCAGCCTCACCATGCTGGTTCCCGCCTGCAATTTACCTGATTCTGACCAGCGCAGGATTTGTCCCCAGAACCTGTGATGGTAGGTATCGCCGACCCGGTAACGTAGTCTCCAGGTCCGGTCGGAAGTAATCATCATCACCCGCCCGGCACCATAGGAATGGGTTGCGATCAAGGCATTCTTTCTTTCCAGTTCTTCACGTTTCTTGCGTCGCTGGGCTGCCTCTTCCTCTGATTCCTCGGCCTGCGCGATGAGTTCGGCTTCCAGTGCCGCGGAACTGGCATAGGCCAGTACACTGGCAGCCGGCTTGGCCCTGGTGATGGGATATCGCCAGTAGAGGTCGGGCAATTCATTCCATATATCGAGATTTTCTTTCAGTGTATCGGCCTGTCGGGTCACCGGGTGTCGGCGACCTGCCAGGGACAGGGTCCAACGAAAGCTTGGCTCGGGCGCAGCTACCATGCTCTCGGTGGTCGGTTCGAAAGTCACTGGAAAGAGATCCTGCAGGGGTGTATCCACGAACTGGTGTGGTAGATGCTTGGGGCCAGCGATCACGATCAGGGTACCACCTCGTTTATTCACGAAATCATGAATCACTTGAATCGTTTCTGGTCCCAGTTGCTGGGCCGACACATCGCCCAGGACCACCACGTCAAATTTCATCCACTCCTGCTCATTTTCTGGCAGGGCCGTGGCCTCGGTATCTCCGTCAGCGCGGGTCACCGAGGCGGGCACGTTCGATCGTTCCTTGACCGATGCCAGCCGATCCGGTTCCAGCAAGACGGTCTGCAGACGCACGGTCTTATCACGGCCGACGAGCAGGTTTCGCAGGTAACGAAATTCCCAGCGGGGTCGATCTTCCACGATCAGGACCTGCGTACGTTGATCGGTCACGGCCACGGTCACGTCGCGCATGTTATTATCGGGAAACGTATCCTTGACGCCCTTCTCTCCCTCGACCGGTTCGATGTGGACTCGATAGCGGCGAAATCCCTCGACCCTGGGAACATCGTTTAGTTCCACGACTCCCACGAATTCATCTTGATCAATAGCGATTTCCTGCTTGATAGGCTCATCTTCTCCGTGGGTCATGACCAGGCGCACTTTTCGTCCCTTCATACCGGCCACCTTGATACGTGCCCGCACCTGCAACTGGTCGTCCACGAAGAGCGTGGTAGGTGAATCGAGGGCGACAATCGCCGCATCTACGGGTGCTTTCGAACTCCCGACCACGATGGCTGAAATCGGGACTTGCCGATTCGCAAATTCCCGGGCCACGGTACTCAGGTCACCCTTGCCATTATGGCGTCCATCACTCACCAGCAGGATCCCGGCCAGTTTTTCCTTGGGGATCTGGTCACGCACTGTTTCCAGCGCCATGACGATATTGGTCTGCAGGCGATGTCGTTGATCAACCCGCTTCGGTTTAGCAACTGCTTCCGACGCCGGATCCTGGTCATTGCCAGCGACAGGTACTGTTGGCTGCTGGGTATTGCCATCGAGTTCCGTAACAACGGACCCCACCTTGAGTTGTTTTTCAGTCATTTCGGTAACATGGCTATCGAAGCCAAAGACCTTGACGGTGTACCCATCACGGAACTTACTCAGCAGGTTCTCCTTGGCACCTTCCTGGCCGAGCAAGGTAGCCCTGGCGATGCGTGCTCTCGTACGCGAGGCAATCTCTCGAATTTGCTGACCGACGTCCGGCCCCAGTGACTCGAGGAATCGCTTGTCCACCGTTTCCACCAGTGTCAACAGTTCCTGGTTTACTGCGCGGAGTTCGTTGGCCACGCCCTGCAGATGTTCCACGACTGCCGCGACGCGAATGGAAGTATCTTTCTGCGATTCACTCAGTTCCCTTTGGCAGTCAACCAATCGACTGATGGCCTGGTTTTCAATCCGATCGCGCAACTTGCCGGCAATCGCCAATGTCCCCTGGGCCAGCTTCAAGTCCGCATCCAGCAACTTCCCGAAACCGGCTCCCTGTTCCACCAGCATCTCTCGCAATTCCTGAACGACCTGGGCAAGAGGTTCCCTGCGCAGTTCAAAGGACCGACCAAGATCCTCCGGCGGAGATTCCTGCAAACGCACCAGGCTGGCTGACTCCAGGTTCAGACGGTTCGTGGCGCGACTCAACTGTGCCGTGATACCGTCCAGGTCATAGGGACGTGTGGCCAGTTCAGGATTAAACAAATGGGCCAAGCGAATCTGCTCGGACTCCGTGAGCTGGTCATCTCGAATATCCATGGACGCCGAATCATCAACCAGGATCGCCACGATGCGTTCCTCGACATGTTCCTGTTCCCAGACAATGACCGGTTGCAGAATCATCAAGACTACCAATAGCAACATGGTCGTTCTCAGGCAGACCAGTGCCAGGCCCGTCCGACGCGTCACCGTCTGGCGTTCCAGTTGATAGAGCATCAGTACTGCTTCCACCGCCGCAGCCGCCCCCAGGCACAAGCCGACGAGCGACCAACTGGTGGCAAAAACGATCCAGCGAACCAGCAGGCTACAGGCCAGCCAGAGGGCGGCATAACCGATGCAAACTCGCACAACGAAAAACAATAGAGCGGGTATGCGACCTAACTGCCAGCGCTGGCGCAAGCCATGTGCTACCACCCAGACCAGGATGGCCAGCGCCAGTACCAGCGCCAGTACCAGCGTGGGCCAGTCGGCAGACAACAATTCTGGACGTTCAATGGCTAGAGACATATATAAGAAACTCAATTCACTCGAACCTGGGAAACCATTTCTCGAGCTCGATCACGAAAACTGTTCAAACGCTCGCCTTCTGATACAAAACTAACCGTTGGCATGGAATCGGACTTGCGTCTCAAGGCCACCCAGCGTGTTACGAAACACTCCACCAGGAGGATCACCAGAGCCGCCACGGCCAGGTATTTCCACAACTCATGACCGGGAATATTGCCACTCACGGCGGCAATCAGCTGCTGCCCGTCCCCGGCACGAAAGTATTTAAATGGTTTGAAATATTCTTTCGCGACATCTTCCTGGGCAGCACTCAGTCCCTCCAGGTAACTTTCATCCAGTGCCAGTTCCACTGCAAACGGAACGCCACTTGACTGGTCATCTTGTTTCACGACCAGGTCGGACAGGTTGTCACTCAACGTTGATGGCAACTGCAAGACATAAACCCCGGGTTTTTCCGCGCCCACCACGGTGACCATCATGCGCTGATCCCGAATTTCCACCGCTGCCTGGTCGAGTTGTTTGGTGACGGGATGTTTAACATCAACCGTCCTTCGCAACGAATCCGCGGCGGTATCTGGTGCTGTCTCACCACTGGTGACGAAGGGAAAACTCAGGGTAAGTATTTCTGCCGGGGAATGATTCAACTGGACCATATCCCGGGCGGCCAAATGATAGGTCAACTCATGTACCAGAGGCAGGAAAGAATTCAATGTTACAAGGTTATTTCCATTGTCATCCAACGAAATAGCAATCAGGGCGACCAACCCGTCGCTGGCCACACGTTCCACCAGCAGAGGATCTCCGCCGTCGAGTTGGGCTCCCGTCGTGGCACCCGCATCAGCAGGGTCAACCTGGAGTTGCCAGTAAGCCGTCACCCGGGCAGTCCCGAGATCCGTGGCATCGTTGGCGATCACACGGGTAAAGGCAGCATGGCTGCACTGCTTCAGCGCGGGCGAGATTCCATCAAGATCCTCAGGAATATTGACTCGCCGCACCAACCTGGCAGGCACCAGCGGCTGCCCGTCTGGCAGTCGCCAGGCATTATAAAATGCTGCTTCACTCCGTTCGCCCGGGGCGATCAGAAGTCCACCACCGTGGGAAACGTAGCTGGCCAATTTTTCAGCTGCGGTCGCTCCCAGTCGAGGTACATCGATCAGCATCACGACGCGGTAATCTTCGAAGTGGATACGTTCATCGAGATCCGGTGCGGCCACGACCCGAACCGTCACCAATTGCCGTCCCAACGGAGACTCTTCCTCGGTCAACTCTTCTTCCTCCGGTGGAGACAGTGCCATTTCCAGGAAGAAGGTGGACCGATCCTCTTCACGTACCTGGGCCGATCCATCCACCAGCAACACGGGCAGGGTTGCCAACACCTGGACGACCAGCGATTGCTCGTTGTCATCCAGGAGGTCATCGTTGTACGTGATTCGCGAGGTCAGCACCTGGGTTCCATTTTCCTGGAACTGGTGTGAAAACCGCACGTACTGGGATTGCCCCGGCTCGATTGGATCCAGCGGTTGCGTAACAACCGTACCGTCCTGGAATCGCAGCTGAACACCATCGGGTTCCACGATCTCGCGTCCTGTGTTCTCGACCTGCACATCAATGGAAACACTACGATCGGTTCCCACCACGGCACGCGAGAGGGTCATGGAGCTGAGCGCAATATTACGAAATGTCTTGGGCAATTCAAGGAAGCGGGTGATCACGCGTGGCTTGGTCGGCAGTTGCTCCAGGGCCTGTGCAACATACTGCCAGCGTTCTGGTTTATTCGTATCCCAGCCCACATTTTGCCCATCACTAATCAGGACAATTTTCTTGGCACTGTTATCACCTCGAGCGAGGCTGATCCCGGCTTTTTCAATCGCCTCGAGCGTGGACATGGGACCACCCAGTGGCTGCAGGTCCTCGAGAATCTCGTCGATGTTCCCTCGAACGCTGACCGGAATGGGAGTCCGGACATCGGTGCGTCCGCCGGCGACGACAATGGTTACCGCGTCGTCAGGCCCCAGCGACTGGATCAATCCCCGGGCTTCATCCACGGCTCTTTGAAAATTACTTTTCCCTTCCACGAGCAGCCGCATGGAACTGGATCCATCGATCACGATCGCCACGTCCTGCTTACCCACGGACTGCCAGTTTTCTGACTGCACTACTTCTTCCCACTGGCTGATAGTCACCAGGCTGACGACCAGCAGTGCCACCGATGCATACAAGGCCCATTGCCAGCGGCGATC
>JAYGDH010000404.1:0-5811 GCA_046583055.1 Pirellulaceae bacterium
GGCGGGGCGATGATCAAGGGTGACAAGAGCGCGCTGCGTCCGTTGGCCGCACGCCTGGTACTGCACGGGTTTGGCGTGGCAGCCATCAACTATCGATTGTCCCCTGCAGTTAAGTTTCCGGCGCATGTGGAGGACGTAGCCGCGGCCTTTGCCTGGATTCATGCCAATATCAGGCAACACGGCGGGGATCCCGGCCGCATATTCGTGGCCGGGGGCTCGGCAGGCGGGTACCTGGTGGCGCTGCTCAGTGTCGATGGGCGGTATCTCAAGAAGCACGGTCTTGGCCTGGATAATATCAAGGGAACTGTAGCGATCAGTGGGTTGATGAACACTGCCAAGGTGCCCAAGGAACGTTTGAAGCTGGTCTGGGGCGGTGATCCTGCAGTGACGCGTCTTGCATCACCGATGCAATACGTGTCAAAGGATGTTCCCGCTATGTTGATCCTGTTTGCAGATGGGGATACGGCCGGTCGAAAACAGCAAAACCGTCATATGGCCAATGCCCTTAAGCGTGCGGGTCACAAGGACGTGAGCGTCAAGGAAATGGCCAACCGTACCCATGACAGTATCCGGGAACACATGGCGGAGGCGAATGACCCGGGGTTGAACCTGATGCTAGGGTTCATGAAGCGACTGGCTGCTCCATGAATTGACGGAATTCGTTTGTGGTCCGGGTAGGCAGGAGCTTAGACTGGCGGGGTCCAATCGTATCCTCTCTGTCATCTTGTGTAAGGAAGAAACCATGCGGAGGCTGTTTCGTAAAACGCAGTTCGTGGCGTTGCTGATGGCGGTCATGATGACGCCGGGCGTAAAGGCCGAGCCGGTGGCTCCTGGAAGTCAACTCGCCCGTCAATATGTGGTGAAGATAGGAAGTGGAGACAAAACGCGAGAGGTGACACTTCGCTATTGGCTCTTTGTTCCGAAGGGCTACGTTGACGGTAAGCCGGTTCCGTTAATGCTGTTTCTGCATGGTGCCGGGGAACGAGGTGATGACCTGGAACTGGTCAAGAAATGGGGGCCACCGAAGAAGGTTTCCAAGGATGCGAGCTTTCCTTTCCTGCTAATTTCGCCGCAGTGCAAGAAGCGGGAGCGGTGGGATGTGCAAGAGATGGTGGCCCTGGTGAAACACGTGGCCGCGGATTATCGCGTGGACCAGGCGCGGATGTATTGCACGGGGTTAAGCATGGGTGGACACGGTACGTGGGCATTGCTAGCCGCCCATCCGGAATTGTTTGCAGCGGGCATCCCTATTTGCGGTGGGGGCGACCCGGCCACGGCCAAATCACTGGCAAAGGTTCCCCTGTGGGCTTTTCATGGCGACAAGGACCGGTCGGTTCCGCTCAAGCGGAGCGAGCAAATGGTCACGGCCATCAAGGAAGCTGGCGGTAATGTGCGTCTCACGGTTTATCCGGGTGTGGGACACAATAGCTGGTCAGCTACGTATGCGAATCCGAAAACGTACGAATGGTTGTTGTCGCATTCGCGCAAGGCCCGGTGATGATGGTTGGGGCTAAGAGGTCGCGGTTACATGTTCATCATCGCCATGATTAAGAGTGCCGCAACTGCAATCGGCAGCAGTGGCCCCAGCGTCGGGACGAGCAGCAACCATTGCTTCCCACGTGGCTTCGACAGCATGCCCAGTGATGCCGACATGAAGCAGATGATGGTGATCGGGGCCAGGATGGTAGCAAACGCCCAGTCAATGTTCTTGGTGGGGTGCATGATTACGTCGCGGTCCAGAAGAAACGCCAGTCCGACGGCGGCGTAAAGGCCGACGCCTGAAAAGAACGATGCCAAAAGCCACTCGTTCTCAGCCGCAGATGTTTCCTCTTCCTCTTCCTCTTCCTCTTCCTCGTCCTCGTCCTCGTCACCCTCATCCTCCTGACCGCTGCTGTCGGGCGTCGTGTCGAGGGGAATTTCCTCGCTCTCGCGAGACTCGGATTGACCAGCCACTTGGAGTTCCTCACTCTCGCGAGATTCGGATTCCTGATTCAGCCCGTCGAGCTTAGCGTTGTCGAATTCGGCGCTGTCGAATTCGGCACTGTCGAATTCCGCACTATCAAAATCGCTTTCCAACTCGGAATTTGCATCGGCCCCGGAATCATCGTGCGAGTCGAAAAGGTCATCGGCCAGCGGGTCAGTATTGGGATCGTCGTTGGACATGTGGAAACCCTTGCTTAAGCGTGTGAAGTAATTGGCCCCGGCGACATGGGGACAACGATATCGTAGAATCTATTGTGTTCAGGAGGCTAGTGATTTGCAAGCTTTGCTGGGCCCTGGGTGCGGGTGTGACGAGAGTAACGATTAGTAGGGTGCCAGGTCGCAGCCAGCAGCATTTTCAATTATAGGACGCCTGCAGGGCGTGGCGTGGACAAAATGAATTACTTTACGAACTTTCCCTCGCAGGGTGCCAGGTATCTTTTGTGCCTGTTTGCGATCTCGCTGGTGATATGGACGACAGCGAGATCGGACGGGAAACAGCCGAATATTATCCTGATCATGGTAGATGATATGGGATACGAGGGCGTGTCTGCTTACGGTTCAACGAGCTACAAGACACCCCACCTGGACAAGTTGGCTGCAGGAGGAATGTTGTTCAATCATTGTTACTCGACGCCTATTTGCACGCCGTCTCGAGTGCAACTGATGACGGGCAAGTATAACTTCCGCAATTACCTGCGGTTCGGGTTCCTTGATCCCACGCAGGCCACGTTTGCCAACTTGCTGCGAGATGCCGGTTACCAGACGACGATTGCCGGCAAATGGCAACTGGGGGGCAATGGGGCGACTGTGAAAAAGTTCGGTTTTGATTCTTACTGCCTGTGGCACCTTAACGGTCGGGAGTCCCGCTACTGGGATCCGCGGATCGAAACCAATGGCAAGTTGCTGGAAGGTTTGAAAGAGAAGTTTGGCCCGGACGTGATGTGTGATTTTGTCGTAGACACGATCGAAAATCGCGGTCAGAAACCGTTTTTCATCTATTGGCCAATGGTCAGCCCTCATTGGCCCTTTGTTCCGACACCGGATTCAACTGGCGGTGGCAGCAGGGAGCGACTCGGTAAATACGATGGCAAGCAGGGCGGTATCGAGTATTTTGATGACATGGTGAATTACCTGGATAAACTGGTTGGCCGCGTCGTCACCAAGTTGGATGAACAGGGAGTGCGAGAGAATACCTTGCTGCTGTTCACCTGTGACAACGGTTGCGCCACGAATATCAGGTCCATGATGAAAGGGCGCGTGATCCAGGGTGGTAAGGCGTCTTTGCCCGACGCCGGTACTCATGTGTCGCTGGTCGCCAATTGGCCGTCGACGGTAAAACCGGGACAGGTGGTCGATGCGTTGGTTGATTTTACTGATTTCCTGCCGAGCCTGGCAGAGGCGGCAGGGACGGACGTGCCCGCCACGGCGGGAGCAGATGGTCACAGTTTTATACCTGTGCTGAAGGGAACGGCGCCGTCCGCGCGGGACTGGATCTTCTGTCACTACATCCGCAATGGCGTCAAGCCGAAGCCAGCCATGGCGGCGAAGGTTGCCGCAGAATTGACTAAGCAAGAGGCCGCAAAGAAGAAAAAGACCATGGGGCGGTTTGCACGCAATCAGAGATACAAGCTTTATGAAGACGGACGACTCTATGACGTTCGGCGTGACGTGCTGGAGAGGCAGGTCCTGGAGGCAGACAAGGACAGTGCTCAGCTAAGAGAGGTCCGGTCGTTGCTGCAGGGTGTACACGACGAAATGCCTCCTTGGGAGGCATTCGCAAAAAAGAAAAACAAGGAGAATCGAAAATGAAGCCAGCGTTTGAGCGAGCTGCGGTGAAGGAAACCGTGCGCGTATTACTGGCGGGGCTCGTTGTCGCCTGTGCGTTGACCACGCGGGTGGAGGCCAAGGCGCCTCGGCCTAATATCGTGGTGATCCTCGTGGATGACATGGGATTTTCGGATATTGGTTGCTATGGGGGTGAGATCGAAACACCCCATATCGATCGCCTGGCAGCCAAGGGTATGAGGTTTACCCAGTTCTATAACGCCGGGCGATGTTGCCCAACCAGGGCGAGCCTGTTGACTGGCCGACACCCGCACCAGGTTGGCATCGGCCATATGACTGAACCGCCGCAGCAACCGCTGGGCTTCGCAGGGCCCTACCAGGGACATTTGAATGATCAATGCGTGACAATCGCCGAGGTGTTGCGTGGCGCTGGCTACCACACCTTAATGGCCGGTAAATGGCACGTGGGTGTCCACCAGAAAAAAGACTGGCCGCTGCAGCGAGGATTTGATCGCTATTATGGTTGCCTGAGTGGTGCCTGTAATTATTTCCGACCAGGCGGCGACCGCGGAATCACGTTGGGAAACAAGCCGGTGGAAACTGATGCGGAGTTTTACGCTACTGATTCGTTCACGGACTACGCTTGCGAATTTATCAGGGACGCGGTGTCTGAGGACAAGCGACCTTTCTTTCTCTACCTGGCCTACAACGCCCCTCATTGGCCTTTGAATTCTAAGTGGCAGGAGTTTGAAAAGTATAAGGGTAAATACAAACAGGGCTGGTCAGAGGTCATGAAGACGCGACTTGCGAAGCAGCAGACGCTGGGTTTGTTTTCGAGGGATATTGTTCCAGCGCCGCACGTGGGCCCCAGGTGGGATTCGCTCAGTGCAAAAAAGAGAGAAGACCTCGATTCCATTATGGCGGCGTATGCAGGTTGTATAGATTCGATTGATCAAAATATTGGAAAGCTAACACAGCAACTGGAGGCGCTCGGAAAACTCGAGGATACGTTGATTATTTTCCTCTCTGATAATGGCGCTTGCCAGGAGGGTGGGCGACTTGGAAAAGGTTCACTGGAAATGGTAAAGAATCCACCCCTTGAAACCACCGATGGGGTAAGGCTGGGCTTGGCGTGGGCTAATGCCTGCAATACACCGTTTCGCCTTTACAAGCATTTTGTGCACGAGGGCGGTGCCTGTACCCCGATGATTGCGTCTTGGCCAGGGGGGATTCCGAAGGGCGCCGAGGGAACGTTTGTGCGGGAATTCGCCTACTTACCCGATTTCATGGCGACGTTCCTCGAACTCTCGGGGGCGATTTACCCGCAAGATGTCCCTGCCTGCGAGGGTGTTTCCATGGCGCCCGTGCTGGCTGGAGAAACTGGCCCGGTGCATCGGGAACCAATCTTCTGGGAACATGAAGGGAACGCCGGTGTGCGGTCAGGAAAGTGGAAGCTAGTGAGGGAATACAAGAAACCCTGGGAACTCTACGACCTTCAGCGGGATCGTACCGAGATGAATAACCTGGCTGTCCGCGAAGCGGGGCGCCGCGATGGCCTGGTTAAATTGTGGACTGCCTGGGCGGAGAAGAACCACGTCGCCTTTCCGGAGCGTTTCAATATGTACGAATTTCTTCGTAAAAAGAGAGGCGGTAAATAGACGGCCACAACGGTTACGCTAGAAGCCCTTATTCCAAAGGATATAGGTTCCACTTTTGCCCGCCACGGCGATGTCCACGCGGCCGTCCTGGTCGAGATCCGCCGTGCGGATCTGGAGCCCGGTTCCAACGTGGCCCAGATCGATCACCTGTCGCGTAAATTTGGCGGTTGCCGCGTCCCAGGTGTAGTAGAAAATGCAGGGCGGCAGCTTGCCGCCGGGATCCTTGCCGTTGTGGGCAAAAACACGTTTGCCCGTGATCAGTTCCAGTTTTTTGTCACCGGTAAGGTCCGCCATGTGCAGGGCGCGCGGTTGCGAAAAAGAATCGTCAATGAGGTGTTTTTTCCAGGCCAGTGTACCGTCGGCGGCAGGCGCCTGTTGCTCCCAC
>JAYGDH010000410.1:0-7074 GCA_046583055.1 Pirellulaceae bacterium
TTTATCATGATCGTCTGGGTCCCCTGCGTGTTGGTGGGTGTCTGGATGACGTCAGCGATCAACCCGGCCACCGGTGGTCCCTTGATCGCACCTCACTTTCCACCCAACGCCGTGTTACCAGCTGCCGTCAAGGCACTCACCCCCGATGCCATGGCGGGCCTGCTAACGGCGGGCATCCGGGCGGCCATCATGTCATCTCTGGACAGCCAGTTTCTCTGCGTGGGAACCATGTTCACAACCGATATCGTGACGCACTACAGTAAGCCTGGAAAGTATTCCGACAAGCAACTGATCCTGATTGCACGCATGTTCATCATTGGCATCGTGGCCGTGACCTACCTGTTCAGCCTGTTTGAACCTCGTCGGGTGTTTACGCTGGGCGTCTGGTGTTTCAGCGGGTTTTCCAGCCTTTTCCCACTGATTCTTGCCAGTCTTTACTGGCGACGGCTCACCAAGGCAGGTGCCTATGCTGCCATCGTCGCTGCTGCGGCTTCCTGGTTGTACCTATTCCGTGATTCCGGCTACGCCGCCAATGCCGAATATGACTTCCTGGGAGTCATGCCGGTGGCTACCATGACATTCCTGTCGACAACATGCATGATCCTCGTTTCGTTGGCCACCAAGCCTCCGAACGAGGAAACATTGAAGCGATTTTTCCCGGACAAGAGTGTCGCTTAGGCCCTGGACAGGGGTAGAGACGACCTCAAATTATGTTGTGTTTCACGTCCAAAAATGCCCGTCCACACTTGTGGGCGGACAATGATTACGTAATATTGGAAGTTTGCCCAAGTTGTTTCAGGGCAAACGGATATGTCACACCAACCAGTTAAAGCAAAGTCATGAATCGACCGACCGGACGTCGCAAATCAAATAAGCGCAGTAAAACCACCAACCGGGGCAAGAAAAAAGATCCGGTATACGTGGATGGTAAACGTCCGCGACCGATGTACGTTGACTACAAGAACATCGACTTGCTCAAGAAACTGGTTAATCGCCATGGGCGCATCGTGGGTCGTCGCAAGACCGGTTGTGCTGCTGCCAGCCAGCATGCGGTCACCACGGCTATCAAGCGGGCACGATTCATGGCCCTGATGCCCTACACGGGTGAGTAATCCCGTTTTTCAGCTCGTTCTTTAGCTGGATCTCATTTTCCCGGCAGAACCTGCTTGCGAGCATGGTGTCAGCAAGCCAGAATCAAGGCATGGCTGAACTCTATCGCACCACGCGCCGTGTTGAATTTGCCGAAACCGATGCGGCCGGCATGATTCATTTTTCGGCCTACTTCCTTTACATGGAACAGGCGGAGCATGCGTTATTGCGCCACGTGGGAACCAGCGTGGTCACGAAGGATAGCTCTGGAACGATCAGCTGGCCGCGGGTTGCCACCAACTGTGATTATTCACGACCTGTAAAATTTGAAGATGAATTGCAGATCGATGTCAGCATCCTGAGGCTCGGCGAAAAAAGCATCACCTACCAGTTTCACTTCCAGCATAAAGATCAACAGGTTGCCCTTGGCCAGATCACTTCCGTTTGCTGTCGGTTTATCCCTGGCCAACCCCCCCAGCCTATCGTCATTCCGGAAACCTTCGTGGAGCAACTCAGGCCTTACACCACCGCATCCCACTAGATCACTCTCCGGGCTGGCCTGTGGAGAGCGTGGGACCTTGCCATATCCTTCAGCGGCTTACCAGCAATGCCATGACAGCCTACCTCCAAGAACTCACGTTAACACTGGGCGCTGCCGTGGGGGAACTTTCCGACGAACAGCGACAGCGACAGATCGATTTTTTCATTCGCTCCCAGCAGGCGGATGGCGGATTCATGGGGCGTGAGGGAGAGAGTGACCTGTACTACACGGGATTCGCCACGCGTGCCCTGGCCATCCTGGGAGAATTACAGGGTGGCCCGGCCGAGCAACTGGCTGGTTTCCTGGAAAGCCGTATCCAGGGCCAGGAAACAGTGATCGATTTTCTCTCGCTCATCTACAGCGCCTTCCTGCTGGATTCCGCAGCGAGCATTGATGTTTTCCAGCAGGCACCCGAGTCGTGGTCTGAACAGGTCGCCAGCACCCTGGAATCCCTGCGACGCGAAGATGGTGGTTATGCCAAGTCACCCGAGGGGGCTGCCAGCAGCACGTACCACTCCTTCCTGGTATTACTTTGCCTCCAGTTACTGGAACAACCGTTACCTCAACCAGGGCGTTTACTGGAATTCATCCAGAGCCAGGCCGGGAACGAGGGAGGTTTTCGCGAACACCGGGTCAGCAAGCGAGCCGGCACCAACCCCACGGCAGCTGCGATGGGTATCCTGCGGATCCTGGGCGGTATCGACGACACCTGTCGAGAACAGACCGTTGATTTCCTGGCAGACATGCAGGTCGACGAGGGGGGTCTGCGAGCCAACACCCGGATACCGATCGGAGATATTTTAAGTACTTTTACCGGGATCCTTACGCTCCGTGACCTGGGCGCCATGGACCAGATCGATACTTCCCATGCCCTGCAATATGTCCATTCACTGCAGCAACCGGATGGTGGCTCCCTGGGTGCTGAATGGGACCAGGTTTGTGATGTAGAATATTCCTTTTATGGAATGGGCGCCCTTGCCTTACTGAATCAATATTGCAACAAAGAATCCCACGTGTCCGATTCCTGATTTGTCCACTTACCCGGTTAATCATCCTCGGCAGGAAACAACCTGATGACCACTCTCTCGGTAACCAATGTTTCCAAGCAATATCCAACACGAGGTGAACCCCTCGAGGTATTGCGCAACGTTTCCCTGGAACTGGCCGCGGGTCAGAACCTGGCCATCATCGGACCCAGCGGATGTGGCAAGAGCACGTTACTCCACTTGCTGGGCACCCTCGACACACCTACTTCCGGGAAGATCGAATTGAATGGACAGGATCCTTTCCAGCTCGACGAGCCTGGACTGGCCGACTTTCGCAATCACAACATCGGTTTTATCTTCCAGGAACACCACTTGCTGCCCCAGTTGTCGGTCCTGGAAAATGTCCTGATACCCGCGCTGGCCAGTGGCGAACCCTCGGCAGACATCGTGCAGCGAGCTCACGACCTGATCCAGCGTGTCGGCCTGGAAGATCGCATCGGTCACCGGCCGGCAGAGTTGTCAGGAGGCGAACGGGAACGCGCTGCCGTGGCACGCTCCCTGCTGCATCAACCGACGCTGCTACTGGCCGATGAACCAACTGGAAATCTCGATCGAACCAATGCCCAGCAGGTTGCCCAGTTGCTGTTGGAAATCCAGCAACAGGAACAGACCATCCTGATCGTGGTCACCCACAGCAACGAGCTTGCCAGCCAGTTACAAGAGCAAAGGACGCTGGATGACGGTCAGCTAGGCTAGGTGGTTACCAGCAGTCTTCATAAACCCAGGAAGGGAGTCGATTCACAGCATGTCCCGTTGGCGTTCCATCACTCGAGCCGTCCCCAACCTCGCTCGCCAGGTACGCGGGTTCGTGGGTACTTTTCGTGTTCGAGCCACCCGGCAATTCGTGGCCAGGAGCCTCTGGCATCACTGGCGTATCAACCTGGCAGTGGCCATGGGAGTCAGCGCGGCGACCGCGGTGCTGACCGGAGCCTTGCTGATCGGTGATTCCACCCGTGGCAGCCTGCGGCAACTGACCCTGGACCGCCTCGGAACCATTGACGAGATCCTGATTACCAGTCGATTTTTTCGCCAGGAAATGGCCGACGAGATATCGCGGGAAAAGGCCTTTCAGACCCATTACCGGGCAGCCACACCCGCGATCCTGTTTCCCCAGGGGACCGTGGAAACAGCTACCGCTGATCAGCAACCGACCCGCGCCGGTAATGTCCTGGTGCTGGGAATCGAACCCGGTTTCTGGAAACTGGGAACCACATCACCAACTGGGAACCTGGTCACCGGCCCAGGACAGATCATCCTCAACGAACCCCTGGCCCGTGACCTGGGTGCCACGGTAGGCAGTCGTGTTATTCTCCGCCTGCCGGCAGCTCAACAGGTTCATGCGGACAGTCCCATGGGAGACAAGGAAGACCGCGTAGAAAGTATTCCGGAGCTCGAGGTATCTGCCATTATCCCGGCCCAGGGACTGGGACAGTTTGCCCTGCGATCCAGCCAGGGACAGCCACGAAACGCCTACCTCTCTCTTGCTACCCTGCAAGATGAACTGCGGCAGGAAGGAAAGGCCAACGCCATCCTGGTCACGGGAAAATCTGCAGATCAGCCACCCTCGGAAACCGCCAGCCAGATACTCAGTGGCTTGCTCCGTCCACAACTGGCAGACTACGGTTTATTGATCAAGCCAGTCTCGCTCGGCTACGAGGATGAAAACGGTGAAAGTCAAACCATCCTGGAATATTTCAGCCTCTCCAGCCAGCGATTGATGATCGACAAAAAAACAGCTGCCCTGGCCCAGGATGCCTTTGCCGGGGCAGGTGGTCAGCCGGTGCTGACTTACCTGGCCAACGGCATGGTCAAGCTGACGGGGGATAGTCAGGTCGTTGAAAAGGAACTGGTTCCCTACTCGCTGATTAGTGCTGTCGATTCCACGGAACAACTGGGGCCCTTGCGGGATGACTCCGGAAACACCATCTCCCGGATCGAGGACGGTAAGATCGTGATTAACAGTTGGCTGGCTAACGACCTGCAACTGGCCGTTGGCGACCGGATGCGGGTCACTTTCTTCGAACCTGAAACCAACTATGGGAAGTCCGATATCGCGGAACCGATCGACCTGGAGGTCCAGGCTGTCGTACCACTAACCGAGCCGGACAAGCCGTTTGGTGGTCGACGTCCGGCACTTTACCGCAAAGCTCCCGCGCTGGCGAACGATCCCGATCTGACCCCCGAGGTACCCGGGGTCACGGACAAGCGATCCATTAACGACTGGGACATGCCCTTTCAACTGGAACATCGCATTCGCGGGCAGGACGATGACTACTGGAATCACTACCGCACGACTCCCAAGGCATTCGTATCCCTGAAAACTGGCCAGGTGTCATGGAGCAGTCGTTTCGGCCAGGTGACCTCGTTTCGTATTCCCGCCGCTCCAGGCGTGACTGCCGAAACCCTTGCAGAACAATTTGTAGAACAGGTTCGTAATTCGGAGGAAACGCTTGGATTTGAATTCATTCCAGTCAAGCGCAAGGCGTTGGCAGCATCCAGTGGTGCCACACCTTTCGATGCCCTCTTCCTGTCCCTCAGTTTTTTCGTCATCGCGGCTGGCCTGATGCTGGTCGCACTGCTGTTCCGATTGGGAGTTGATCAGCGGGCTGCCGAGATGGGCACGCTGTTGGCCCTTGGAATCCGGCGTCAGCAGGTGACCTTCCTGCTGATTGGCGAGGGCACCTGTGTCGCTTGTTTCGGTGCGTTACTCGGTATCGCTGCCGGGGTTGGTTATGCCCAGCTGATGCTACTGGGTTTACGGACCTGGTGGATTGGTGCGGTTATTTCTCCCTTCCTGGAATTTCACTGGACCATTCGCAGCCTGGCAATCGGGTATTTCCTGGGCGTGTTGACGTCAGTCATTACGATTGCCTGGAGCGTCAGTCGAACCCGCCAGATCAGTGTCCGCCAACTTCTTTCCGGTCGGGTCACCGAACCGGGTTACCTGGCCCCACTGCAACGTCGTGACCGCTCGTGGTTAACCCTGCTGCTGCTGGTTATCGCCATGATCCTGGCGATCGTGGCAGCCGTCCCGTCAATTGCCAGCAAGCTGGGCAGCGAGGGACAGGCCGGGGCCTTCCTGGGCTCCGGAGCCCTGGTCTTAACCGCCCTCTTGATGATCATCAGCCAACGCTTGAAACGAGCGTCCAGCAGTGATGCCGCGCTGATCCGGGCGCCAATCCTGGCACGTTTTGCCATCCGCAATGCGAGCAGGAATGCCGGTCGCAGCACCATCACGATTGGCCTGGTTGCCACGTCCTGCTTCCTGATTGCCTCGATGAGCGCTTTTCGGCTCGATCCCAGCCAGTCCGGCAAGGGCGGGTTCGAGCTGGTCGGACGTAGTTCGCTGCCGGTATACCAGGACCTCAACGATCCGGTACAGCGCGAGGAATTTTTTGGCGATGCCATGAAGCAACTGGAAAACGTCACGGTCTTTCCGCTGCGCTTCCAGCCAGGCGATGATGCCAGTTGTAACAATCTCTACAAGGCCAGGCAGCCGCGGGTGATCGGGGTTACCGCGGACATGATTGAACATTTTGACACGGCCGATCTTCCATTTTCATGGGCAGCCCACGCAACGCTCGAGGATGGTCAGTCCAATTCCTGGGAATTATTGCGTTCAGCAAAGGTATCACATTCGGGTCGCGACGATGATCCCATCCCGGTGGTGATCGACAAGAATACCGCGATGTACAGCCTGCAACTGTGGGGAGGGGTTGGTCAATCGTACACGATCGAATACGAAGACCAGCGAACGATTCATTTCCAGGTGGTGGGGCTGTTGGCCAACAGTATTCTGCAGGGCAGCTTGTTGATCAGTGAAGCGGATTTCGAGCGGCATTACCCGGACGTCAGTGGCTATCGCTACTTCCTGATCGATACCGGAACTCGCGAACCCGCCAAGGTTGCCCGGTTACTGGAAGACCGCTTCAGCGATGAGGGATTCGATACACGGTCCACCGACGAGTTGCTGGAGTCGCTGCTACAGGTACAGAACACGTATCTAAGTGCGTTCCAGAGCCTGGGAGCCCTGGGGCTCCTGCTGGGAACGTTTGGCCTGGCAACCGTGCAATTACGAAATGTCTTCGAGCGTCGCGCCGAGCTGGCACTGATGCGATCCACGGGATTTCGGCAACGACGACTGGCCCTGATGGTACTGCTCGAGCATGCCATCTTACTGATGGGTGGACTGGCCACGGGGATCATTGCCTCCCTGGTAACGGTGTTACCGCATTTATTCAGTGGCGGTGCTGCCATACCGGGATCACGGTTGTTATTTGACTTGCTGGTCATCGTCGTGGTTGGCTTGATGGCCGGATTCGCGGCCGTGGCTGCCACCTTGAAAGCTCCCATGATCTCTGCGTTGCGAGGTGACTAGACGAGATGACTACTAAAACA
>JAYGDH010000441.1:0-4029 GCA_046583055.1 Pirellulaceae bacterium
ATCTCCCCAAAACCCCAAAACCCCAAAGTTTTAACGTTTTCATTTATTAAAAATAGTAAATTAATTTTCGTTGAAAAAGAAGGAAGTATGGGCAACATTTGCTATGAGAGAGAAAGGGTGAACAAAAACTAGATCGGTGGCGCCAAGCGGCGCTTCTGCTTCGTGGTCAGGCACGGTCAGCGCCAGGACAAGTTTCTGCAAATCACCCTTATCAACAAGAACGACACTGGGCTGACTGAATTCGACATGGGTGGCATTGTCACTATCGAAACGGACAGTCTTGTCTTATGGGCCCCCAGGTTGGAGGAATTAACCCGCACTGGCCAGATACAGGCATCGAGGAACGTGCCACTGGAGCTTTACCTGGAAGGTAATATCGTTTTCCGCCAGGGTGACCGCGTCATCTATGCCAACCAGATGTACTACAACGTGGCCGAGGATCATGGGGTGATCCTGAATGCAGAAATGCTCACCCCGGTACCTGAATACCAGGGCTTACTGCGGCTCAAAGCGGACGTACTGACACAAGTGAATCGTCAGAATTTCACGGCCCATGGGGCAGCCATTACATCCAGTCGGATGGGCATACCCAGTTATTGGTTCCAGTCCGAAACTCTGGAATTGCAGGATATTCAACGGGCAGCTGTGGATCCCATGACGGGGCAACAGCGAACTCACCCGGAGACAGGTCAGCCAATCGCCAACCACGATTTCCTGGCCAAGAGTCGCAATAACTTCCTTTACGTGGGAGGGTTGCCGGTTTTTTACTGGCCTGTCATGACGACTAACTTACAGAAGCCCTCTTATTACCTGGACCGGATCCGCATCAAGAACGACAGCGTGTTTGGCACTCAAACCATGGTGGATCTGGATATGTTCCAGTTGCTGGGACGCCAGGACATACCCCGAAACACGAAATGGATACTGTCGGCTGACGCTTTCAGCCAGCGGGGTTTTGGCCTTGGCAACTCGGTGCAATATGAGCGGGAATCTTTTCTGCGCCTGCCTGGGCCTAACTTTGGAGACCTCGACGTCTGGGGAATGCATGAAGCCGGGCTGGACAACCTGGGAGCGGATCGCCGGGCCCTGCTCCCGGAAAAGGATTTTCGCGGACGTGCGATCTGGCATCATCGCCAGTATTTACCTGGCGACATGCAATGGACCGCCGAGATCGGGTTGATCAGTGATCGCAATTTCCTGGAACAGTATTACGAGCGGGAATGGGACGAACAGAAAGATCAATCCACGGGGATCGAATTAAAACGTTACATCGACAATCGGTCCTGGAGCATCACCGCAGATTTACGAATCAACGATTTCTTTACCCAGACAAACTGGTTACCACGTTACGATCATTTCTGGATCGGACAATCGTTATTGATGGACCGTCTAACATGGTATGAGCACACCCACATCGGTTATGCACAGTTAAAAACGGCCAGTGCGCCACTGGATCCGGTCGATGCTGCCAAGTTTGACTTGATGGCCGGGGAAGAAAACAACGTATCGGGAATTCGTACAGCGACACGGCACGAGATCGACCTGCCCCTGCAACTGGGTCCGGTCAAGGCTGTCCCTTACCTGCTGGGAGAATTCGCCTTTTACGGAGAAGACGCCTCGGGATCCGATGCCACGCGATCCTATGGCCAGGTTGGCGTGCGGGCCAGTCTGCCCATGTGGCAGCATCGTCCCAATATTCGCAGCAAGCTACTAAACGTTAACGGCATTGCTCACAAGGTAATCTTTGACGCTGATGTATTCTGGTCCGATGCCAGTGAAAACCTTGATCGTTTCCCTCGGTACGACGCCCTTGACGACGACTCAGTGGAACATTTTCGACGGCGGTTCTTTTTCGATACTTTCGGCGGCATCCCGGGAACCAACGTGGCAAGTAGATTTGACGAAAGGTTCTTTGCTTTACGCAATAACATGCAGGGTGAGGTCGCTGCAACCAGCACTGACATCGTGGATGACATGGTCCAGGCACGCCTGGGGATTCACCAGCGTTGGCAAACCAAACGCGGGCTGGCGGGACAGGAACAAACCATCGACTGGATCACACTGGACCTGGAAGGAGTCCTGTTTCCAAAGCCCGGACGTGATAACTTCAGCCAGGAACTGGGCCTGCTCAACTACGACCTGCGCTGGTACCTGGGGGATCGCTTCACGGTCCTTTCCGACGGTTTTGCTGACTGTTTTGGTGATGGCTTACGCATGGTTTCCCTGGGAGGAATCCTCAGTCGCCCGGGGCGCGGCAGCATCTACCTGGGCATGCGACTTTTGGGTGGACCCATCGACAGCAAGATGATTCATGGTGCGATCAGTTACCGCATGAGTGATAAATGGATCGGAATTGCCAGTACCTCGTTTGACTTCGGCCAGGCTGGCAATATTGGCCAGAGCCTTGCTGTCACCCGTATCGGGGAATCCGCTCTCATTCGGATCGGCATGAACGTTGATGAAAGCCGGGACAATGTGGGCATCCAGTTCGCGATCGAGCCCCGTTTCATGGCCAGCAATCGCCTGGGCCGGGTGGGTGGCGTCCAGATTCCCCCGGCTGGAGCGCTGGGATTGGAATAATTACAGCCTACCATTCACGAGGACAGTTCCTGATCATGGACAAACCTTACCAACCACCTCGCGGACCCTGGTATCGAAAATTCCAGAATGCTCTTCGTGGTTGGAAACTGGGTAGTAAGGGCCAGTCCAGTTTCCTCGTGCACCTTGCCGGCACCCTGGCGATCATCACGTTAGCCATCGTACTGCAGATGACAACGGTACAATGGTGCCTCTTGATCTTGTGTATTAGCAGTGTCCTGACCGCCGAGTTTTTCAACAGTTCCGTGGAACGACTGGCACGTGCCGTGGACGATCAATACAACGAACAGCTCGGCGCTGCCCTGGATATAGCAGCCGGAGCGGTCCTGACCGCTACTGTCGGAGCCGTCCTGGTCGGAGGCAGTCTACTTATCGTTCAGTGGCTAGCACTATCCAACGGCTGACCGACTGTCAGCAGCGATAACGGCTTGACCAGCTACCTATTGATCCTGCTCACGATGAAGCAGAGCATGCTCTTCCTCGTCATCCGGCCGATTATCGAATCCTCGCTCCACTGTCAATTCGATATGATCCAGGAACTTAACATTCGCGCATTCATCGATATCGTCCACGTTACAGGCAGCATAATCCCGGATGTAAAACCGGGTTGGTCCACCCGCCTCAACCGACAGGGAATACCGGCCATCCAGGCTATAAATCACGATCCCTCGTTCACGTACCGCCTCGAGCGGAATGCTGGCATGGAAATCATCGTGGCTGCTATGCAAACCCAGGTACTGGGCCGTGGGCTTGATGCGGGCAGCTGCCAATAGCCCCTCCAGTCGAATGGCCTTGCCCTCATACTTCTCGGCCCACTGGCTGACATCATCGATCTGGTAGGCGCCTTCGATCGCCAAGAGATCTTCAAACGCCAGTTGCCGTGGTCGCTGGACTTCACCGTCGACCCGTATCAGGTAATCTGTAGCCATCTTCCGCCTTTTCCCGGTCGGTGTAGATTCGACTAATTTGCCGATGCTGGCTGCAGCTCTAAAAGGACAGCAGCCACGAAACGATACTTACTGGGGGTCGGTTTCTCGTTGCCAACCGGCTCCCGTGATCATGCATCAACTATTCAAGAGCAACCCATGCTATTGCCGCAATTATGACAGAGGTAACAATTGCCGTTTCTCACGGTAATTGCCCCGCAATTATCACAACTGGGTGCGTCACTCTGGAAACGTGCAAACTGGTCGGCACGGTTGCCCATGGAACTTTTCTGGCCGGTCTTGATTGCCACGCCAGCCCGTTCCAACAGGTCGAAATCAATTACGAGTTTCTCTTCCTTCACTTCTTCCGTGGATTCAGCGGTTGGATCCGCGGATACAGTTTCGCTCGGCGTGGTCTCGGCGGCTAGCATGGTTTCCGGCAAAAGTCCGTTGTTTGCTTCCCGATAGCCTGGCAGGAATTGAATGCCGAGCCAGCGGAAAATAT
>JAYGDH010000465.1:0-6728 GCA_046583055.1 Pirellulaceae bacterium
CTTGCGGTGACGGTCGTGGCACAGTGCACGCTGACGTACCAAGTGCCGGGGGTGAGCCGGGTCTTAAGCGTCTTGTTCCAGCCAGTGGACGTGTCGCGAATGGCCGCAATGGTCTCGAGCGATGGAGGTGACGGCTGTACGAACAGGTGGAAATCGAATCCTTCCTGTCCCTTGAGTTCAATCTGGACCGGCTGACGCCCCGTTGCTACATCGAAACGAAAATGGTGCGTCTGGCGGTCACCGATTTTCGTGAAAGCCGGGTCCTTGTCAGCCGTTGCCCGGTTCATGGAACGGACGTCACCGTTGACCAGGGTGCCCTTGATCGGGGGCTGGCCCGTGCCGTCCAGGGCATACATGAAACAGGCCTCGGTCAGGGAGAGACGTTCACCACTGGTAATACCCTCGGGATGGGAACCGATGTTCACGATGCGACCACTCGCCTGTCCGGTCTTGTAAGCCCAGATAGCAGCTCCCTCGTGCGGTTTCTTGTCCGGGGTATCGTAACGGGCCAGGATCTCGGTCCCCTCCAGGTGCTTGCCCGTTTTCAGGGAAAGCCAGTTTCCATTGTTATGGTAGATGTCACCGACGTAGTGATCATCGCCAAAGGTACGGTACTTGAGCAACGGCGAGTTGTCGGGAATGAAATGACCAACTCGTTCCTTCTTGAGCCCGGTATTGAGCGTGTTGAAGGGGAAAATGTGCAGGTACCCCAGGCGACGGGTGCTGGCCTTGCCAACGTTGCGCCCACTGAGAAACGAGCCGGCGCAGCTGCCGCAGTAGCTGCCACCCGCGTTGTAAAATTGGCGCAGAGCCTGGCGGCCGTCCAGTTGCAGCGATTTCCCGTGGAGTGTCGCGGAACCTCCGTTGACGTACAACATGCGAAATCGTGGTTGACCATCCGGGTAAAGCAAGACACCGTTGGTGTCGGCAGGCGACCCGGAGAACAATTCGTTCTGCTTGGCTTCATCTTTGCCGGCATAATACTCGTAGGACAATCCCAGTGACTCGGCGGCTGGCAGGGTCTTGCGACTGCTTAATCTTGCGCCGCCACTCATGAAGAGATCTTTATAAAAGCCTGGCGTCTTCGGAGAAGGAGACGCCAGGGATGATTGCTGGCTGTGACAGGTACCAACCGGGAACCAACTCATGCCAAGGAGTAAACATAAAACCGTCTGAATGACTCGTTGTTTCATGGTCAACGTTTCTCTCTTTCCATGCACGAGGGCTTCTGGGGATCCCGCTGCCAAGTAGGTGCCAGAGTAGCATTTTTCAGTTTTCCTGGCCACTCTCGAGACAGGTTGGGTTCCCTGTCGAATCATTGCTTTGTGTGACTTCTTAGGGTTTAATCAAGAGAAATCAATTCCGGGGAATCGCCGATTTGCCCGAACACGTTTGTGGTTACCAGGAGAGGGAGATATCGCATGTCGATCAAAGCAGCCCTGGCTCGTTGCCTGTTGATAATCGCTTTGCTGAGTGGGTTCGATGAGCCAGGCCAGGGAGCGGAGGCCCCGTTTCCAACGCAAGCCAGGAAGATCCTCTTCCTGGGGGATTCCATCACCAATACGGGGCATTACATCTCGATTATAGAAACACGTTTGCGGATGACCGGGACCGTTGCCTTGCCGGAAATGATTAACCTGGGCTTGCCCAGCGAAACGGCCTGTGGCCTCTCCGAGCCGGACCATCCGTTTCCTCGTCCTGATGTTCACGAACGACTCGATCGAGCCCTGGATAAAGTGAAGCCCGATGTCGTGGTAGCCTGCTATGGAATGAACGATGGCATTTATTACCCGTTCAGTGAAGAACGTTTTGCTACCTACCAGCAGGGTATCAAGCAACTGATCAAAAAAGTTCACCAGTCAGGAGCGAAGCTGGTCCTCATGACCCCGCCGGCTTTTGACCCCTTGCCGCTACGTAAGCAGGGTAAGTTGCGAGGCCCCGAGGCGAAGAAATATGCGTGGTTTGCAATCTACGAAAACTACGACCAGGAAGTTCTGAAACGGTATGCCAAGTGGATCATGCAGCAGGAGGAACACGTGGCGATGGTGATTGATCTGCATACTCCGGTGATTCAGTACGTGGCAATGAAACGAAAAAAGAATCCGGACTTTACGATGTCACCCGATGGTGTCCATGTGAATAACGAGGGGCATGCCGTGTTGGCCGATGCTATCTCCAGGGCCTGGCAGATCAAGCAAGTGGCTCCCCGAGCAGACCTCCTGAAGCTCGTCTCCGGGCGACAGTTGGTCCTGCATCAATCCTGGGTGAGTCACGTGGGTCACAAACGTCCTGGCGTCGCCGCTGGAGTACCCCTGGAGCAGGCCCGGAAAACTGCCACGAAGATCGATCAACAGATCCGTGAGTTGCTGGGTAAGAGTAATTAGTATCGTGGGGCACATTGAGTGGCCTGAGAAAGATAGATCGGGGAACCTGTCATGCCAACTCGGCTTTTCTGTTATGCGTTGATCGCGGTGTTGCTGGTCAGTACCTCTGCTGGCAGGTCGATGGCCGCCTTGCCCCCGGTTAAACCGCTGACCGATGCCGAGGCCAAAGAATACAAGCTCGACAGGACCTTCTACAAGAAGTGCACCCGGGTACAGGATATCCTGATTGCCACGTC
This sequence comes from Pirellulaceae bacterium, assembly GCA_046583055.1. Lineage (GTDB taxonomy): Bacteria > Planctomycetota > Planctomycetia > Pirellulales > Pirellulaceae > JAZADA01. The sequence goes on from JAYGDH010000465.1 coordinate 2,621, forward strand.
CGAGAAGGTTTCGGATTATGCCCACCTGGAAACGGCCTACCTGTTTGACATGATGATGAAGAGCATCAAGCCGGAAATCGCCCAGCGGATTCGGGAGCAAAAAGTTCTCTGTGTGCTCGTGGGGCACCAGGAGTTTACTTCCGAGATGCCGCAGTTCAAGAGCGATAAAACCGGTCAGGAACTCGACTTCTACAACTGGAGAAGTCGCGGTTTCCTGACCAGGCGGGACAATCGTCCCGTTGTTCTCTTTTCCGAGGAGGACGTGCTGGAGTACGAGGGCGGGATGCAACTGGAAAGCATCCTGATTCATGAATTCGGTCACGTGATTCACGGCGCAGGTTTCGACAAGCAACTTCAGCAACGGCTGACCGAGACCTACGAACGTGCGAAGGCCAAGGGGATCTGGAATGATGGGCGGGCGGCTCAACGATACCGCCGGGTTAGTAGCACCCATCCGGTCAGCCTGCTTGATTCACTCGTGGCGTCGTTTCCCGATCAGTCACCAGCTCTGATTCGGAAGTGTCTCGACGCCGGGGATATTCTCGTGAACGGCAAGCCAACGCTTGCCGGGGTCAAGGTGACGAGCAAAGACAAGGTGCTGATCGTTTTCGGTGGCCCCAAGGAGTGCTACGCCCACAAGAACCGCGCAGAGTACTGGGCCGAGGTGCTGCAGTGTTGGTACGACACTAATCGTACGATGGATCACGACCACAATCACATCCACACCCGGAAACAACTCAAGGCCTATGATCCCGTGGCAGCCAAGCTGTGTGAAGATGTCCTCGGTAATGCTGCCTGGCGATTCGTGTCGCCACGAAAACGTGCAGGCCAGGGGCACCTGGCAGGCTTCGATCCCAAGACAGCGCCGTGTGTTGTTGATCCTGAACACATCAAGGAAGCGGCCAATGATTACTACGACAAGTACTGGAAAGAATACTGGCAGCGCCTAAGCGATAAGCATGCTAAGAAAATCTCCGCGGAGAAATACCAGCACCTGTTGCAGTTAGTTGCCAGGCAGGTCAAGGAGAAGAAGATTGCCGGGGCTCAAATCGTGGTCGGGGGGGAGGGCCTCGTACCAGTCAGCCGTAATTTCGGCGTACGCACCGTCTCGGACAACCAGCCTGTCGATGATGACACGCTGTTCTGCATCGGATCCTGCTCAAAGATGATGTCCGCCGCCCTGGTCATGAAGTTAGTAGAAGCAGAGGAACTGCAACTGGATGTTCCCGTTGATCGCTGGTTAAAAGAATATGCCACCCTGCGGCTTAAGGATGGTGGTGACGCTGAAAGGGCACCGACCCTGAGAGAATTACTGTGCCATCGGAGCGGTATCTACAGCCAGCGAGATAAGCTGACCCGAAACCAGACCCGCTGGATACGTGATTTCCAGCTGACCCTGCAGGAATCGGTCAACGGGATTGCCCGGGAACCGTTGAGTACCGCTCCGGGTACTCGCTTCGCCTATAGCGGGGCAGCCTACTGCGTGCTGGGGCGTGTGGCCGAGGTAGCAACCGGGATGCCAGTGGAAACGTTACTGCAGCAGCATGTCTGTCGTCCTTTGCAACTGACCCGTACGACTTATTTTCCACGAGTCGCTCACACCAATATCGCTGCCGGACACCATGTTGAGCAGGACCAGCTGAAGGTCTCCGCAAGCACACCCCATCTGCTGGGCGAGCGGCAACGATTTGCCTTAATTGGAGGCAGTATCTACAGTCCTGCACGGGAACTGGCTCGCTTTGCTGCCATGCTCCTGGACGAGGGGAAGTTCGAGAAACAGGTCGTACTTTCCCGGAAGAGCTGGCAGGAAATGACAACAACGCAATCTGAGCGCAGTACGGGACCTTATGGGTTTGGACTGGGGCTCAGGCATGACACCCAGTCGAACGAATTGGTTGCCTTCTCGCATGGAGGCTCCCTTTCAGGATTTATCAGCTATGTCGTGGTGGATTTAAGTACCAGGCGTTTTGCCGTAATTAACTACACGGGGCCTCGGCAAAAAGAAATCACCAATGCCCTGGTTGCCTGGGCTAGTCTCTGACGGGGCGATCGGTTGCTGTTAGATGTTTGCCACCAGGAAATCAATCGGGGATGTGGAATGAACGCTGGACACCTGAGAGTGATTGGTTTCTGCAGAAGAAAGTTTCCAGCGAGTTACATGGTTCTGCTCGTGTTGGCCCTCGCGTGCGTGTCTGTCCCGTGTGAGGCACAGGAACCGGCACTCGAGTTAGCCGGGGAATGGAAATTCAAGAAAGGGGATGATCCGCAATGGTCCAGTCGCATCCTGGATGACGCGGGCTGGGATACCATACGCGTCGGCAGGGCGTGGGACCGAACCTACGATGGTTACGGCTGGTATCGTCTCAAGGTAAAGATCCCCGAAGAATGGCAGCACAGTCCGACCCTGCGCGAATACCAGCACCTGTCGTTACAGATCGGTTCGATCGACGATGCTGACCAGGCGTGGTTCAATGGGAAACTGGTCGGTCAAACCGGATTTCCGCTCGGTGCCGAGACTGCCAGGCGGAACCGTGCCCGGCTTTACCAGGTGCCTGGCAAGCTCGTTCGCTGGGGAGAGGAAAACGTGATCGCGGTGCGTGTTCATGACGCCGGGGCTCGCGGAGGACTCTACCGGGGGCCCTATCGTATTGGCGTCTCCAACTGGACGGACCTTGTCGAGTTGGAACTGGGACTCGGACGAGGTGACGGCATCTTCCCGGCAGGAAAACCGATGGAGTTTGCAGCGACCCTGGAAAACAGGGCTGTCCGTGAAATCTCCGGACATATCAAGTGGACCATACAAACGGATGAAAAGACGCATATCCACCACGAGTCCACACCGGTAACCCTGGCCCCGGGAAAACGGCGAGTCGTTCGCAGCAGCTTTTCACCCTCACGCCCCGGCTTCTTCTTTGCCCAGTGTTCATTCGTGGGAGAAGACGGGGAAATCTCCCGGCGAATGCAGCTGGGGCATGCCCCGGAAAAGATTTTCTCTGCGCTGACCCGGGAACCGGATTTCCAGGCTTTTTGGAATCAGTCTCGCAAGGAACTTGAACAGGTTGATCCCCAGTTCGAGATGATCCGCCAGCCTCAAGTCAGCGATTCCCAGGTTGATCTTTATGAGGTGCGCATGCGTAGCCTCGGCAATGTTCGCGTGGCAGGTTGGTACGAGGTGCCTCGGAAGCCCGGTCGGTATCCCGCCATCCTGCGGGTACCAGGGTATGGCCAGAACATGCGGCCCATCGCTCGCTTCGAGGATATGGTTGTCTTTTCCTTTAACGTGCGCGGCCATGGGAACAGCCAACAGGATGTGAAAGGTCGGCCCCAGGACTACTGGATTCGCGGATTGGACGATAAGCAGGACTACTATTATCGCGGTGCCTACCTGGATTGCCTGCGGGCAGTCGATTTCCTCGTGTCCCGCCAGGAAGTCGATGCGAAACGTATTGCGATCATGGGCGGTAGCCAGGGTGGCGGCTTTAGCTTTGCGACCGCTGCACTCGATCCTCGTATCGCCGCCAGTGCTCCGGACATTCCTTTCATGGCAGATTTCGTCAGGTATTTTCAGACCAGTAACTGGCCGGAAATGGACCAGTGGATTGCGGCAGAAGAAAAACGGACCTGGCCACGGACATTGCGCACGCTTAGCTATTTCGATACCATGAACCTGGCCCCCTGGATTCGTTGCCCCGTATTCATGGGAGTCGGGCTCCAGGATCCTGTCTGTCCGCCCAGTACGAATTTCACGCTCTACAACCGTGTCCACGGAAAGAAACAATACCGGGTCTATCCATTTTCAGGACACGGGGTCGGAGCAGGACATCGCGAACTGGTCTTTAGCTGGCTCCGACAACAGCTTGGATTTAAGTAGATCGCTGCGTAAAAAAGAAGGGACTGTTAACGTATGAGAATCATTGCTGGCGTCGCCTTTTCGCTGCTCTGCCTGTCGACTGGGCAGGCCGAACAGCCGAATATCCTTTTCCTGTTTGCGGATGACCAGTCCCATGACACCCTGGGGCCTGGTGATGATCCCCAGGTGCAGACCCCGCACCTGGACCAGCTGGCACGCCAGGGGGTTCAGTTCACTCATTGCTATAACATGGGTTCC
>JAYGDH010000537.1:0-2807 GCA_046583055.1 Pirellulaceae bacterium
ACCGATGCATACAAGGCCCATTGGCAGCGGCGATCACGAGCCATGATCGCGGTAGTTGCGAGCAGGATGGTTGCTCCCAGGATCAACGGCAGCAGGATCAGCCAGGAGATACCTGGCTGCACGGGTGAGAAGGGACGCGAGACCGCCAGCACCAGCGCCGCCACCAGCAGGCAACGCAGGGCCATCAGGATAATTTCCTCGACCAGCACCCGTCGTTTACGACTGATCAGGGACCCCAGCAGGAATTTCATCGCTCCCCATTCAATCACCTTTGCCTTGCGACGATTGAACAGGTGGATAATGACAGGAATGCTGATCCCGCCCAGGCCAAACAAGATGTACAGGTTAATAAATGTCATGTCAGGATCAGGCGATCAGTAAATAAATTCGGTTTAATCGTTGCATGCCGCTAGTTATTCCGTTGCTGCCGCGTGGCCAGGAAACCAGCGAGCGCCACGTCGAAGGGGATCTTCGTATTCATGGGCACGTAATCCACTTCCATCTGCCCACATTCCGATTCCACGCGATTGATAAACTCCTGCACGCGTTCCAGGTACTCGGCACGCACCGTCCGGGGATCGAGTTCTTCATGAACGCCGGCAATTTCCAGGTCACGAAAATCACTCCACCGATCAAAGGGAAAGGTAATTTCCTCGTCGGCCATCACGTGCAACAGGATGACCTCGTGCTTGCGATAGCGAAAATGGTGCAACGCCTTGGTGAGCGATTCGACATCATCAAACAGGTCGCTGATCACGATAATGGCACCACGTCGATGGACACGTTCGGCGATGTCATGAAAAATAGGTCCCAACCCGGTATCCTCTGCCGGTACAACCTTGTCCATTTCCTGCAGCAACACGCGAATATGCCGCGCATTGGAACGCGCTGGAATATACTGCTTCACCTCGGTATCAAAGGTGACCAGGCCAACGGCATCCTGCTGGTTGACCAACAGGTAGGTCAGGGAAGCGGCCAGGTAACGAGCGTAATCAAACTTTGAAACCGGCTCACCATCGATCGCAGCGGCCCGGTCGCCGGCGTAGGCCATCGATCCGGATGCATCCAACAAGATCGTGGCACGCAGGTTGGTTTCTTCCTTGTACTGCTTGATATAATAGCGATCGCTCTTGGCCAGCACTCGCCAGTCCAGGTTCCGCAGGTCGTCCCCGGGCACGTATTGGCGATGCTCGGCAAACTCGATACTGGTTCCCTTGTACGGACTTTGATGACGCCCGGCCACGAAACCTTCCACGACCCCGCGGGCAATGAGTTCCAGTCGCGAGATACGACCAAGTGCTTCGCTGCGCAACAATCTCAGGTAAGTGTGGTCAACAACCTGCTCACTCATAGATGCACTTCCCTCGCTTAAAACCATGACAATCCATTACACGCGGACTGTCACATCCCTGTTGTGCACATCAACTAGACGGCAACGGGGTCAGCCGCCTGAACGTGGTCCAGCAGCATGCGGACCACGTCATCACTAGTCACTCCCGCAGACTCGGCATTAAAGGTCGTGAGAACACGATGCCTCAACACCGGCAAGGCTACCTGTTTGATATCCTCGGTGGTCGCATGAAACCGACCGTGCAGGATAGCCCGCGCCTTGGCGGCCAGGACCAGGTAAATTCCTGCTCGCGGACCCGCGCCCCAGGCAACCATTTCTGGCACGAAATCGGGTACGTCCGGTTGGTTCGGTCGCGAGTTGCGGGCCAGGTCTCGGGCGTAATCGATCACGTGATCAGCAACGGGTACTCGACGAACAATACCCTGCAAACGCTGGATATCCTCACCGCTCAGTATCGGGGAAACCTTGCCGGCATAGGTTCCCGTGACCTGTTTAATAATCTGGGACTCTTCGGCCACGGTAGGATAATCGACGATCACGTTAAACATGAAACGATCCAACTGGGCTTCCGGTAACGGATACGTTCCTTCCTGTTCAATCGGATTTTGCGTGGCCATCACAAAGAAAGGTTCATCCAACTCGTAGGTCTGTTCCCCGATCGTCACACGATGCTCCTGCATGGCTTCCAACAGGGCGGCCTGTGTCTTGGGAGGAGTACGGTTAATTTCGTCAGCTAACACCATGTTGCTGAAAATCGGTCCACGCACGAACCGGAAAACACGCTTGCCAGTAGTACGATCTTCCTCCAACACATCCGTACCCGTGATATCCGATGGCATCAGGTCCGGGGTAAACTGGATACGGCTGAATCCCAACCGCAGCGATTGGGCAATGGTACTGACCAGCAGCGTCTTGGCCAGTCCCGGCACCCCCACCAGCAGCACGTGACCTCGACAAAACATCGAGATCAGTACCTGCTCAATCACATGGGCCTGTCCCACAATGACATTGCTCAGCTCCGATGTCATTTCTTGATAAGCATCATTCAATTCCTTGACTGTTTGAATGTCATCAGCCGGGTCCAAACGTGAATTATCGACCGCTGCATCTTGTTGTTGTTCCGACATGTCTTCTATCTTTCCATCAAAAAATAAATCTCTGGATATGGCTTGTCACCGCGATTTCAAACACTCCCTCGTCCATCATGTCTCGTTCGACAACTCATTTTCTCGCCATGGGCAATCGTGCCCTGGCCCGGAATTGCCTGTTCCTGGAAAAATCATCGGCAGGCGCGAAGGTGGGACTCAATGGTTGCCCCATTGTGATACCGGGACGCCACGATTGCAAGCAGTTAAAATGGTTATTTTGCGGTCAATTTAACGATCTTCACTTGGCCTTTGCACAGTCAACCCAAAAGGAAAAACAAGTCCGTCTTTTTCAGATCGGAAGAGCACAC
>JAYGDH010000019.1:0-2866 GCA_046583055.1 Pirellulaceae bacterium
TGAAATGCGCAGTGAGAGAGTTTTCGAACGTAGCTCTTTCGAACACATGCGAAGTTAAGTTGATTTCGCGCTCGGGCAGGACTCTGCTGAGCGGAATCGAACTGGTCTCCACCGGACTTCCGCTCGACGAAACTGAGTAGTGGATGCAATGTCGTAGAGTCACAATACTCCACCGAGCCAAAACCTCTGAAGCGTGACGCGTTGGAGAAATACCAAAATCAACCACAAAGAAAGGACCGGCCATTTTGTCCAAGTAGAGGCGGCGGGGATCGAACCCGCAGGTCCAATCTCGTAACTCCGAAGTAGCCCAGCGGTTATGGAACATGCTCCAGGACGTGGGAGTGTCCTGGGAGTATCCTGGGAGTATACCGATGACACCAATCGTCACCCACTGGCACTCGAGCAGGCAGAACTGGCCGAGCTGATGACTGCCTGGCCGCTGCTCTCGCCGGACCCATCCGATCCAATCTAACTAGGGTACCGCTCGCGCCGTCCCCACAGAAAGGCCGGGAACGACGCTGTTGGTCGGCTCGCTCACGGTATTATCGTGATTCAAGATCCTCTTCTCGCCCACGAAAAACGTGTGAAAGCCATCCACGACGAGGTTGTACGTTTTTTGTACCGTCGCATCTTCAAGCCGATTGATTCGGATTGTGCCGTCTGGCGTATGCAGTTGCATGCCAGCTACCAAATCTCGCGTCTTGACCCAGCCCCGGCCGGAAACCCAGAACAGGTGTCCACCGCTGGTCTCCAGTGTCTGGCCATCACAATGCACTCGGATCGTCAGGCCACTCGGGCGAATCGTCGTTTCCATGACAGCCTTATAGGCCAGCTCACCGCTTTCCGGATGCTGCGACAGCACCAGGTCACCCGACTGAAGCTTGTCGACCGCACGCAGGCCGCTGATAGTCGTGACCAGCGTACCCGCTGACAGGCAATCATAGGATCGCTGCGGCGGCGGCAGATCAGAGACGGAGATATAGTCTGACTCGTAGAGACTCTCGGTCGGCTTGTCGCCTGCCACGTAGACTTCATTATATGCGTTCCACCAGGTCCACCAGACGTCGGGATCGTCAGGCAGTGACAGGTCGAGCACCTGATTGAGTGTTTGGCAAATCCGGCTGTTCAATTCCGACGTGTATTCGTTCTGCGCTTTAACTTCAGCTTCACGTCGACGCACTTCCTGTTGCACTTGATTCTGGGCACGGTTGGTCGCTGTCTGTGCGTCTCCTCCACGGTTCTCGCGTCGGTAACGACGATCGGTGATCAGCAGCTGTTTCGTTCCCTGCACCTCGCGCTCATACATGTGCCGGTAGAGAATCTCGCCGTCTTTCGTCTGAGTCACCTCGAATTGCGCCGTCACTGGAGAACTGAGTGCCGACAGCATGGCCGGTACATAGCTCTCGGGTTTCTTGGACTTGAGGTATGTGGCGGCGTGATCACGAACTTCCTCCGACGGACTGAAGACTGCCTGGCGTGCCAGCGCCACTGAAGCTTCATATTGCGGCATATTGCCCATTGCCTGAACGGCGGCCAGTGCGACCGGAACGCTGTCCAGTGACAGGCGACCTTCCATCGCCGGAATAGCTGCCGGGTCCTTGATGGCAACAATCCTGGTACGTCCGTTTTCCTGGAGCTTGGGATCGTCGAGGCCCATCTGCCGAGCCCAGGTATCCAGGTCTTCACGATACCTTCCTAAGGCCCTCCGCTCATCCTTGGCCGCTGCCGCATCTGCCCGCAGTTGGCTGCGCAACCGCCAGCGACCGTCGATCAGTCTGAAGCCAAGCCGGGTGCGAGCCTGGTAGTGGCGGGAATCCTGTTGCAGCACTCGCACCAGGTGGGCACGCTCCTGTTCCCTGAGTGCGTGCTCACGGCACCAGTTGGCGACAGCCAACTGGTCGGAAATTGAATCGCCCTTGCCGTCGCGGAATTGATGGTACTGGTACAGACGACTCTTACCGACTACATCACCGGCAACTTCCAGTCGGGTCCATTTACCCAACACCCGGACTTCACCTCGATGCCAGTGACCCGGTGCGTATGTTGGATAACGTTTTGCGACGAATGCCAGCAGTTCATCGTGGCGGGCCATATTACCCTCGGCTTCTGCCCGCAGGGCTGCCTCGACATACTCCTTGGGTGTCATTGTTGGTGGCGTTTCGCCTTCAACTTGTGCCTGGGCTACAATCCCCAGGCAGATGATGATTCCCAGGCCCAAGACTGCAATCCGACTGAAATGTCTGTCGACCATGGCTTTTCTCACTGGAACGGTGCTGTGTCAATCTCCTCATGGTAAATGATTCGACCTCAGCTGCCAAGATAAAGGCCGAATATTGCCCATCTGCCAACGTTCAATCTGTTGGCACGTCCGGATTCCGTTCAGCACCCGCGGCCTTGATTTCCACGACTCCCCGAATCAACAGGACTGCACCGAATAACCCCACCAGGCCGGTCAGGCCGACACAGAATCCTGGGAGCAGATTGGGAGTAAAACCTGCGGCACACCCTGTCATTTGCCGTCATCGGCTGACAACGGAGTGACCATGGAACTGGCCACACCCCAAGAAGAAAACCCCTACGGTAGCAGGGGTTCTGGCGTCGTTTGTCCGCCCCTGGCACTGGATGGCACCAGGGACGAAAAGTGGAGGCGGCGGGAATCGAACCCGCGTCCCGAGATATTTCCACGACAGCTTCTACATGCATAGTCGATTATTTAATTTAACCCACGCTGGACCCCAATCGACAGGGTTCCAGGTTGGCGATGCGGGAACTAATTTAATTCACGGCGTGCCCACAGTGACCGTGAACGATCCGGAATTGGTGACCAGCCTTCAGGACTCTCCGGCGAAGTCCATCGGCCAGGGCT
>JAYGDH010000033.1:0-10560 GCA_046583055.1 Pirellulaceae bacterium
TTCATCTTCGGATTTTCCTTTTAGGGGGTGGTGGGGGTCATTTTCTGTGGCGGCATGGTTTTACAGACCATCGCTTATCACGCACGTTTTTTTCGCAAAAATTCGACACTTGAGGTAAACGAGCGACCAAACTAAACCCAAATCCTGCTGATAAACCAATACACCCCAACGAGGGAAGCAATCGCAGCATAGATTAAAAATATTTTCCTGCCGGTTCCCGATATCGGCATCCTGCTGGCAGACCAAAACGACATAACTATCAAACTAAACGCAAAAAAGATAAAAAATGTTCTCAAAATCCAAATGTTCTCAAATAGATTCCACATGGAGCTACCCTGCCTTCTTGGTTACTCGGACTTGCGATTGTTCAGACGGGCAATGTAGATATTTGATGCTGCAATGATCAAACAGCATATGACTGCGCCAACCACGAATTCCTGAGGGGCAGTGAGAATATCGAGTTCGATATATTCGATATCCAAGAGAAGAAGTTTGCTCATGATATTACCCTGCTTTCCTGATTGTGAACCGTGGTACCTGGCATCGAGGATTTCCGATGCTGCCTTCTTCTAACAGTATCGGGTAGCAATGGTCGCTCCGATTAACGGAAAAGGCCTCAGTAGATGCTAGCAGGCAGCTGATTTTGAGCAGCCAGCATCCACCAGTGAAAGCAGCGCAAAATCCAGCGCAGCAGACTGCCGCACCTTCCAGCACTGAGTGGCAAGAAACGAAACAAGCCGCTGCCAAGCAACGGCTTATGCCTCGTGATGCGACTGGTTGCACGATCATGCAACCTGCCAAAGTGGAGCTGGACGGACTTGAACCGACGACCCCCGCGTTGCAAACGCGGTGCTCTCCCAACTGAGCTACAGCCCCTCTGTACAATAATAACCGGGTAAGTGGGCGCACGAAGATTCGAACTTCGGACCTCGTCGTTATCAGCGACGCGCTCTAACCAACTGAGCTATGCGCCCGGATGAACCGAGATGCCCTGCTCCACAATGGAATCCAGGTCATCGACTGGCTCAAGAGTAGCGTATTTTAAACAGTCGACTCAAACTGTCAAACCGGTTCAATATCTTTACTACATTACCGAGTCCCAACCTCATTGGAGAAATCTTCCCCCCAATGGTCATGTTTTGCCCCTTAAAGGTCGACAAATCACGTTGAGACTGTCTTCCACTTTCGGTCCTGTTATGCGGAGATTTTCGACCTATGTTTTCCAGTAAATGCCCATTTGGTGCCGTTCGCCTCTGCTCCTGCCTTGCTGGCCTACTGCTGACCATGTCGCTACTGGTTGATAATCTGCTGGCAGCCAAGCCAAGTGTCGAGGCTGCCCTGCAGCTGGCACCCATCCAGAAGTCGGTTCAGTTTGAGCAACCGGCGGCCCAGCAGCGAGCTCAATGTACGATCCAGGCGGAAACACAGCAGAAAGTGGTCGGCTGGTACGTGCGGCATCCGGAAGGACGCTTGCTGAGGCGTTTCCTGGATGTGAACGCCGACAACAAGGTGGACCAGTGGTGCTATTACCAGAATGGAATCGAGGTGTATCGAGATATTGATGCAGATTTCAATGGTACCGCGGACCAGTCCCGCTGGCTGGGTACGGCTGGAACACGCTGGGGTATCGACCGTAACGAGGATGGAAATATCGATCAGTGGAAACAGATCTCTGCGGAGGAGCTCTCCATGGAATTGTTGCAGGCGATCCGGGAACGTGATGCCGGGCGTTTCCAGGCACTGTTGCTGACCTCGACGGAATTGGGGCAATTGCAGTTGGGAGCCGAGAAAACAGCGGAGTTAAAGAAGAGTATGGCAGCAGCTCGAGCAGGCTTTACTCGCTGGGCTCAGCAGCAAAAGGCCGTCAGCCAGGCGACTGAGTGGATCCATTTTAGTGGTGGTTCCCCGGGCCTGGTGCCGGCAGGGACAGAGGGATCCAGCAAGGATCTCGTGGTCTACGATCAATCCCTGGCGGTTGTCGAAACGGCTGGGGCGGCAGCCCAGGTGAACATGGGGACCATGGTCCAGGTCGATCACCAGTGGAGAATCATTGGCTTGCCATCGATTGCTGGAGCTATGGAGACAGCCAGCACGGAGGAAACTCGATTCTTCCAGGCCTCGCTGCCACGCCGCATCTCCCCGGGAGCAACGGCGCCAGCAGGAACCAATACCGCTGCCCAGACAATCCTGGCCCAGTTGGAAACCCTGGATGGCCAACTGGCAGCAGCAACAACGGTCCAGCAGCAGGCCCAGCTCAACGACAAGCGTGTGGATCTGCTGGAACGTCTCGTTGCCACAGCGGAAAAGGCCGAGATGCGCAGTACCTGGATCCAGCAACTGGCCGATACGGTCAGCGCTGCAGTCCAGACAGACCAGTATGCTGCGGGAATCGGCCGGCTGCAAAAGCTCGCGCTTCGCCTGGAGAAGGAAAAGGACCTGGAAAACCTTTCCTACGTCCGGTTTCGCTACCTGGCAGCCCGCTATGGTCAGCAGTTGCAGCAACCGAAGGCTGATTACCAGAAGATCCAGTCGCAATGGACCAAGGATCTGACGCAGTTAATCGAACAGTTCGTGGAACATGCGGATGTCAGCGAGGCTATGTTGCAACTGGCGATTGCCCACGAGTTTGCCGGCGAGGAAGATCAGGCTATTCACTGGTACACGGAAGTCGTGGATCGCTTTGGTCAAACCGACAAAGCCGTCAAGGCGAGTGGTGCCAAGCGGCGCCTACAATCAGTCGGCAAAGTACTTGAATTCAAGGGTAAATCGATCGATGGCAAGCAGCTTGACCTCCAGAGTCTGCGGGGCCGCGTGGTCCTGGTTCATTACTGGGCCAGTTGGTGTGAGCCGTGCAAGCAGGATCTCAAGGTGATCCAGGCCGCCCAGCGAAAATATGGGAGTGCTGGTTTTGCTCCGATCGGGATTAATCTTGATAGTGATCGCCAGGCCGCAATCAGGCAACTGCGTGTGACTCCCCTGCCCTGGCCTCAGTTGCATGAGGCGGGTGGTTTGGATAGTCGCCTGGCCAATGAATTGGGAATCATGACGCTGCCGACCATGCTGCTGGTTGACCAGCAGGGGAAAGTGGTCAGTCGCAGCCTGCATGCTAGCGACCTGGACGAGCAGTTAGCTGACCTGTTGAAGAAATAGGTTGCAGCAGCTGCGAGCGTGTCTTGTGAAAAAGTTACAACGTCGACCGGAAACGGTCGGCGTTTTTTTTGTGGCTGTCGGCCAGGTGGGTATCCGAGAGGCCATTTCCCTTGCGGTTTGGTTTTGATTTGGGGAAAATCCTGCCTACACGGAAATTCGGCACGCGAATCGCAGTAACAGGAGTTCGGCTGTTGTTTGCCGGTCTTGTAAAACCGACGCTCGGCCAGGGGGATCTGCAATGGTTCGATCAAGGAGGATCTCGAGAATGTTTCTGTGGATACCAATATTGCCCTGGATTGCCTGTACAGCCCTGTTGTTGCCTCCTGTAATCCGATTAGTCGCCAGTAACGGGCGTTCCATGGAATGGTTCAGCTCGGTTTACCAACAGCTTTGCTTCAATGGTTTGGCGGTGCTGGGCTTGATGACATTGTGTTGCGTGGCACAGGAAGATATCGCCTGGATCTGGTGGGCGAGCAGCTTTGTCATGCTAGCTATCGTGGTAAGTTGGGATAGTCAGCGGCCGGTGGCAGCTCGTGTGCCGGTGGTTTCTGAGGCTGGGCGAGATGGCTCGTCGCTGGAGCGTCTTTGATTGCCGCTTGGTCGCAGACTTTTCGTATTAGGGAGAATTTCGCTATTCCCCCGTTCTTGCCAGGATCCTCGCTAGTGGTGTTAAGTGATTGCGGTGGTGTAGGTTAGGTGCTGTTAGCAGTGCGGGGCTCGCGGTGGTATCACCGGGAAGATCCGTAAAATCGAAAAAAACCTACCATTCCGCAGGACCGGAAACCGAAGATTACCTGCAGAGTAAGGGCCTGTCTCGTGTGGACTGCGCACGGTCTATTCCTGGTGTTGCCAGGGAGATTTGTGAAACCGGCTGCAGTAGTGTGAGGCGAGCCTGCTCTGAGAAGCCATGTAATGGTATTCAACCGTAGATTGATACGGCTTACTGGCAAGCCAATGGCCAGGAGCTGGTACTTGATAGGCTAACATCAGGAGGGGGAACCCATGAGACGTTTGATGATAGGATTAACGTTGGTCGGTATGGCCGCTTTGATCCCTTTGTGGGTCCGCGCTGACGATCGTCAGATTGCGCAGGAAATCGTCCAACAATTACAGAAGCACAAGGATACCGGCGCGCTGAAAGGATTTGGAATTGATCTCCAGGTCGAGGAAGGTGTCGTGCGGTTGGAGGGTCGTGTTTCCACGTCCAGCCAGCAACGATTGGCCCTGGATACGGTTCGCCGTGTGAAAGGGGTTAAGCAGGTGGTCAACAAGCTGACCGTCACTGGCAAGCCTTTTGCGAAGAAGCAGGTGGCTGCTAGTAAGCCGGTGGCCAAGGGTGCCTATAATGCGAGCCTGGCCAAGCTGAAGGGTGTTTTGGGTATGGCCCGCAGCACTCCGGCGACGCTGGCTTCAGCTCAAAGTGAAGCAGGAGCAGCAGCTGAATTGGCGGAGAAGGATCAAGAGATCGCTCGCCTGGTTGCTGAGGCCTTGAAGCGCCGGAAGGAAAGCGGCCGTCTGAAAGGGTTTCGTGTTAACCTGAGTGTCGATCGTGGTACGGTCTGGCTGGAGGGTGATGTGGCTTCCCGAGATCAGCGATTGATGGTCTTGGATGCCGCTCGACGTATTCCTGGTGTCAAGCAGGTTGTTAATGAACTGGAGATCCGCAAGCAGGATCCAGCGCTGCTCGTGTCGCAGACGACGGAACCGGCCAGTCAGCCGGCACCCGCTGCTGTCCCGCAGGTAACGCCGATTCCGGTCGCCGAGGTGGCTCCGATTCCGGTTGCCAAGGTGGCTCCGATCCCGGATGCCGAGGGGGCACCGATCCCGGTTGCCAAGGTGGCTCCGATTCCGGTTGCTGAAACTGCCCCGCAGGTTATTCCTGAAGCGGTTGTGGTAGCCGAGCCAGCGGCACTAGTAGCCAAGCCAGCGGCCCCAGTAGCCGAGAAGGTGGTGGCCGTGACGGCACCGGCAGTTGGTACCGCGGTAGCTCCGCAGCAGCCCCAGGGCCTGGCGACCGCACCGGCTGCCCAGTTGGCTCAGGTGCCGGTGACTTACCAGCAGCCTGGTTACCCCGTGCCAATGGCTTACGTGGCACAGGTCCAACCGCCAGCTTATGTGCCTGGTCATGCAGCCAGCGTTCCGTCACCCGTGGCGCGAACGCGGTATGATCATCCTCAGATGCCTTCCTATGCTTGGCCGACCTATGCCTCGCATCCGAATTACGCTGCGGTGACGTATCCGAAGCAGTATTCGCCATCGGCCTGGCCCTACATTGGTCCTTTCTATCCGTATCCCCAGGTTCCCTTGGGATGGCGAAAAGTGACCCTGGAATGGGATGACGGTTGGTGGCAATTGGATTTCAAGAACCGTCGGTAATTCGCTGGAAATGATGCAAGACTAATTCGCAGCCCCGGGCGTCACTTCGAGGTGATTTCCCGGGGCTTTTTTTACCTCTCCAGCATATTGTAATAAGCCGCGTGGGAGTCGGTCCTCCTTTTGCTAGCAGCTAGAATTAGAGATATTGGGGCTTGGGAAGAAATTGGCCCAATTTGCCCTACAATCGGAAAATCCCGCAAGTTCGCCCCAGATTAACACGATAAGGAACACTAGTTTCGATCAAGGTCCATGGGCCGTGGTCAGTAAATGGACATCGTTTTTTCCATTATGCCCTAAGGGTTCCCGTTCATGTGTAAGAAAACAATTCAAGGCGTGCTGGTAATTTTGCTTCTCTCGGGAGTTTTAATGAGCACTGGCTGTATCGTTAGCCAGGGCCCTCAGATGGGCTTACTGAGTATTCCGATCCCGGTCAGTCCCATGATCCAGGTCAACAAGGAAAACCTGGCCTGGGAGCACGAGCGATATGGTCGTGTGCCGATCCTGGGCCCGTTGACCGCTGGTGGGCCGACGGCCGCTTTGGATGAACCGAGTGATGACGAGGTAATGATTGCCCTGGAGCATGCTCAACCGGTCGCCGGTGGGATTCCCTTCCTGCATGAGCGGCAGCGGGATAACGTCCGGATTATCAAGGAGAAGTTGGCAGATTATATCGATCCGCCTCGCGTCATTCCTTTGATTGGCCCGGTCCAATTGCATCATTCGCACTGGAAAGTCACGGTCTTCTATGCCGAGTTGGTACATGTGGGCTGGCCATTCCCGCATACGATTCGCGACGAGGAAACTTCCGAAGTCATCTACATCGATCACAACCACTTTCACATGGTGGGCGACGTTGATACTGGCCCGACGACGACTTACTAGTGACGGGCTATTAAGTTGAGGCCACTGCAACGTCGAAACCGTGGAGCCCTGAGTTCCACGGTTTCTTTTCTTGTCTAGCGAGATTCTGCGTCAGGCGCATAGGTTGAAGGTAGGTTTCCCTTGTTCTTCACGCGTGACATGGAAAGTCGCCTCTCGACCTCATAGGCCTGACCAGGTCAGCTGCCCAGGGAGTGGTAAGTTGTGACGCTACTGGACCGTGATGCGGTTGCGCAATTTACTGCAAAACCCTGTTTTGGAGACATTGGCATTTTTTCTCCACGGGCAGGGAGCAAAAGCGGTCATCCCGCCGGAGTGAATTGGCCGATAATAGTCGATGGCCCCCTGCAGTTCCCGCCGGGGTCTATCGGTCATCAGCTGGGATGCTGAGGCTGGCCTGGAAATGGGACAGGTTTTACGCTGCACAGGGAGGTGCTGCTCAGATGGCGTTAGCGATTCGCAAACTGGACCGAAATGTGTGGGCTGCCCGCTGGCTGCCACGAGGGGTGTTGTTGTGGGCCGTGCTGATCGGCCTGGCCTGGACGACACTGGCTTTTGCCCAGGACTCGCCGCCCACGGCTGCTGCTGCGAATGCAGCGCCGGATGCCCAGGCGGGTTCCATTCCGACGCGTAACTTGCTGGGCGCCGTACGGGATGGTGGGCCACTGATGCTGGCGATTGCCATCTGTTCATTCGTGCTCTGTGTGTTTGTCTTCGAGAGAGCTGCCAGCCTGCGTCGGGGGCGCGTGATTCCACGTCCTTTCGTGAAACGCTTCGTGGGTCAATTGGAGGAGGGCCAATTGACCCGGGACGAGGCACTGGAGCTGTGTGAGCAGAACCGCAGCCCGGTATCAAATGTCTTCGCGGCAGCAGTCCGTAAGTGGGGGCGACCGTCAGTTGAGATTGAACAGGCGATTATCGATGCCGGGGAGCGCGTGACCAACGGCCTGCGACGTTACCTCCGACTGTTCAACGGGATCTCGACGATCAGTCCCCTGCTCGGTTTACTGGGGACCGTGGTGGGTATGATTCGTGCTTTCAATGCCATCGTGGTGGCCGGTGCGATGGGGCGACCAGAGCTCCTGGCAGCGGGTATCAGCCAGGCCCTGCTGACCACGGCTGCCGGCTTGACCGTCGCCATCCCCGCCCTGATCGCGTACCTGTTCTTTATTAGCCGCGTCGATCGCCTGATTATTGATATCGATGCGCTGGGTCAACAGATTGTTGAGTCGATATCGGCCGAGGCATTACGGGAAAAGCAGGCGACGTCCGACAACAGCAAACGGCAGACCAAGGCTGCCTAGGTACCACGGTTTCATACTGCACTGCTACGGAGTCGAACAGATGCCGTTAAAGACACATATGGATGAGCAACCGGAGCTGAACCTGACTCCGATGATTGATATCGTCTTCCTGCTCATCATCTTCTTCATGGTCAATACCAAGGTCTCGGAAATGGAACGAAAGATTGCCCTGGATGTTCCCCGTATTTCTAATACCGAGGCGCTCTCCCCTGCCCCTCGCAAACGTGTCGTTAATATCCTGCAGGACGGCCGTATCCTGCTGGACGAAGAAGAAGTGACGGTGGATGAACTGGTCCGTCGACTACAGCTGCAACGCCAGACGGATCAACAGATGGGAGTGATCGTGCGCGGGGATGCCAACGGCTCCTTTCAGAATGTGGCCTCCGTCCTGGGTGCCTGTCGACAGGCAGGTATCTCGGACATGGGTATTTCCGTGCGTACGGTTCGCAAACTCAGGTGACTCATGGCTAAGGTCTCACTGGTTGTTGCCGATTTGATCGACGGCCTCAGGTTGCCGTATCTCTCCGGTACGTGGTCCCTCGTTATCTGGTTGGGCCTCGTGGTGCTGACCATCAGCCTGCTGATCCTGACGCGTACCCGCTGGGGCCAGTCGAAGCCCATTTCCAAGTGCATTGCCCTTTCCGTCTTTGCCCACCTGCTGATGATGATCTATGCGTATTGCACGCACCTCTGGACCGCGCCTCCCACGCTGGCGGTTTACGATACCTTCCAGATTAGAATTGTTAGCGAAAGCGAATCCCAGGGAGAGCCTGACGTCTCCCCGGAACAACTCCTGGCCGAGTCCGATGCGGTATCAGCAGCCTCCACGCTGCAGCCCAAGCCGGCAGGAGAAGAGTTCCTCCCCACGGAAACCGATTCAACGCCAGTGAAAGCCTCCATCACGGACGACTCCCAACCGGCTCCCGAGCTCGATACACCACCAACCTTCGATCCACCGGAACCCGCTGAACCCATGCCCGAGCCTCCGACACCACCCCTGCCGTTGGAACCACCGGCAGCCAGCGATTTGACAGAATTGCCGGTCGAGCAGAGTCCGGCAGATCTTTTAGCTGTGCCAGAGACGGTCACGTCCGTTACGGATGCCGGCGACGAAGTTGCCGTCGATTCGTTAGCGGCCGAGATCGTGGAAAACCCAAGGCTACAACCGGTGCCGGAAACGCCGGTGACAGCGCCATCCTACCAGCGCCCGGCACTCTACCAGTATCGTTCCCAGGCGCAGCGGCAGCAATCCCTGCAGAAATTCGGCGGTAATGCGCGTAGCGAGGCGGCCGTGCATGCAGCCCTGCAATGGTTGGTAAATCACCAGGGGGACAATGGCGGCTGGTCACCGCGTGCCCTGGAAGGTGGTGTCGAACGACGCATTGGCGGGCATGATCGTAAAGGTGCGGGAGGCCAGGCGGATACCGGAATCAGCGGGCTCGTGCTGCTGGCTTTCCTGGGAAATGGTCAAACCCAGTGGGAGGGCGTGCATCGACAGGTTGTGAAAAAGGGCCTGGAGTACCTGACGCGTCAACAGGCCCAGGATGGAAACCTGGCAGGGTCGGCGCGCTTGTTTGCCCGAATGTATTGTCACGGGATGGCCACGTTGGCCTTGAGCGAAGCCTATGCGATGACCGGGGACGCGCGACTGGCCGCCCCGGTTCAGCGGGCAGCACGCTATACCATGTGGGCCCAGCATCCCCGTTCCGGAGGATGGCGATACCAGTCGGGAGATCGTGGTGATATGAGCCAGTTCGGCTGGCAAGTCATGGCACTGCGCAGTGCCCAGTGCGCGGGCGTGGAATGGTCGGCCACGACACGCCAGTTGAATACGCGTTTTCTACGCAGCGTCCTGCATGGTAAAGCCGGCGGCCTCGCTTCCTATCGGCCGCTGCAGCAACCCTCGCGGACGATGACTGCGGAGGCCATGGTTTGTCGAGCGTTCCTGAACTGGCCTCGTAACGAGGCGGCCATCCAGGAAGGCGTTCAGTATATTCTCCGCGAGTTGCCCGGAAGCGGTAAAAAGAACTTCTATTACTGGTACTATGCCTCCCTGGCCCTGCACCAGATCCAGGGGCCAGCGTGGCCGCGTTGGAACCAGGCCCTGCAGACCGAGTTGTTGCGGTTACAGCGCCGCGAGGATCCGTGGGAAGGCAGCTGGGATCCAGACACGGTCTGGGGAGCCTACGGAGGGCGTGCTTACAGCACGGCCATGGCAGCCCTTTGCCTGGAAGTCTATTACCGCTATCTGCCACTGTACCAGCAGCAGTAAGCAGTTTTCTCCAGGTTTCCCAGCCGTTTTAATCCGTGCGCCGAGCGGGAAAACACACAGGGAAGGGCACTTTTCTCGTCCTTTCTGCCTAGTCGGTTTGACAGTCTCCGCCGGGCCAGTAAAATAATGTTTGTGTTGAAAAGCCTGCGGAATCAAATGATTTCCAGGTTCGCACGAGCTGGTTCTGGTGAAGCCCATCCGGGCGACAACCCGCTTTCGCCGCTCGCCTGCGTAACGAGTTTACGTCCTACCTTTTTAGCGAGAGCGATGTAATGAATTTCTTACATGGTCCAGAACCTGTGTTGGCGTTTGGTTTCCCTGGCGGAATCGAGATGTTTGTCGTCATGGGAGTTATCCTGTTGTTGTTTGGCAGTGCCCGACTACCGAGCCTGATGCGAAACCTCGGGCGGAGTGCTGTTGAATTCAAAAAGGGTGTCCAGGGTATCGAGGAAGATATCGACCAGGCAGCCAGTGAAACCAGCAGCGAAACCAGCTGCGAGCCCAGCAGCGAAACCAGCAGCGAGCCCAGCAGTGAGCCCAGCAGCGAAACGGAAAAGACCAGCGAGTAGAGGACCTGTG
>JAYGDH010000122.1:0-5068 GCA_046583055.1 Pirellulaceae bacterium
GTCATAGGCGATGGCACAGGCCAGTGCCTGGTCATCCGGCGTCACTTGGCGCATGTAGTCGGCCAGTCCACGAGCACTTTCACCCATGGTTCGATCGTTGATCGTATTGCTGCCGATGGAATACATGCGACCACGTCGACCGCCGGTGCCGAAGGGAATCACGGTCCAGAACGCATCGTCCAGTTCCTGCCATTGGTTGTTGTTGACGTGCTCGATCACCAGGGGGGCGTAGGCTGCATAACGTTCCTCGCTTAGCCAGCTACGGATGTTCTCTGCTGCCGTTGCCGACAACTGCTGGTTGGAGACGGCCTGCGTGACCCGTGCCATGATTGCCGGAAGATCGAGAGCGTTTGGTGACATGGTGACCAGGAAAAATGTGTTGGAATTAAAAGGTAAATGAACAGAAGCAATTTTAAACGCGCGGCTGCCAATTCGCCAACTGGAAAAGTGAACCCCGCGGAGAAAGATAAAATCCACTCTGCTTGCCTGTCGAGATGAGCGGGGCATGTTAGAATAGCCGCTCGTTCCACGAATCGATTGACCGTATGATGACGAGATTTCCCCATGAAAGCTGCCTTTATTGAAGAAACCGGACCGGCTGAAAACATCCGCTATGGTGATTTACCGGATCCCCAGGTAAGTGGGACCCAGGTATTGGTGCGGATGACTGCCGTGGCCCTGAACCCCGTCGATACTTACATCCGCAACGGTGCTAACTACTGGGACCTGCCGATGCCCTTCGTCGTGGGCTGTGACCTGGCTGGCGTGGTGGAAGTCGTGGGACCGGAAGCCAGTCGCTTTACGCCTGGGGACCGGGTGTGGTGTACCAACCAGGGGTTGATGGGTCGGCAGGGTACGTTTGCACAATACTGTGCCGTGGATGAATGCTGGTTGTATCCTACGCCGGAGGGAGTTGCGGACGAGGATGTCGCGGCCTGTGCCCTGGTGGGCGTGACAGCCCACCTGGGATTGTTTCGAGATGCCCGGTTACAGACAGCTGAAACCGTGTTCGTGCACGGCGGTACCGGAGGTGTCGGTTCGATGGTTGTGCAAATGGCCAAGGCGGCGGGGGCACGTGTCATCACGACCGGGGGCAGCGACGAGAAGGTGGCCGCCTGTCATGAACTGGGAGCAGACCTGGCAATTAACTACCAGTCCCAAAATGTGCTGGCTGCCGTCCAGGAGGCTGCGCCCAGCGGGGTGAACGTGTTCTGGGAAACACTCCGAGAGCCGGATTTTGACCTGGTCGTAGGTTGCCTCGGTGAGCGTGGCCGGATGGTTTTAATGGCCGGCCGAGATGCCCGACCGGAATTTCCTGTCGGGCCGTTTTACGTCAAAGGCTGTTCTCTACACGGATTAGTGATGTTCAAGGCATCTGCTGATGAACTGCGTAGCTGCGCCGAGGATATCAACCGTTGGCTGGTGGCAGGGACGTTAAAAGCCCATATTAGCCAGCGTTTTTCTCTGGATCAGGCCGCCCAGGCTCATCGCCTCCAGGAAGAGAACACCTTGCAGCGTGAGGGAACGCTAGCAGGTAAGATCGTGCTCCATCCGCTGTGATTCTGCAGCCAAGGTTCTCTTGACCGCAAGTTGCTGCCCTTTCTATACTTCTCCGCCCGCCTGGTATGAGGCCAGGGGGGATGACAAGGAAGTCATTGACTCAGCAAGGGTTCAGGAGAACATGCGCATGGATGGTAAGGTAGTCAGGGGATGCCCGATGAGCATCAGGGGATGGTGGACTTCAAGGCGAGTTGTGAGCTTGTTGCTGACGCTGCTGATCTTGGCAACGAATGGTCCACTGGGAATTACATCACTTTGGGGTCAGGCGCGGGCACCTGCGGTGCCAGGCCGCCAGACTGCGGCGCAGGTTATTTCCCGACGCGCAGCGTCTCCGGTCGCGAGTAGCCGGTTGAAGGTCGTGGCCGTGGTGAACCAGGAACAGATTACGCGGCAGGAATTGGCCCGCGAGGTGTTGCGTCGTTACGGGTCCGAGGTCCTGGAGAGCCTGGTCAACAAGAAGCTGATTTTGCAGGCCTGCCAACAGCGCCAGGTCGTGGTGACAAACAAGGACGTGGAGGACGAGGTTGCCCGTATTGCCAGTCGGTTTGGCATGTCGGTCGAACGGTGGCTGAGCATGTTGCAGAAAGATCGTGACGTGTCTCCGGACAAGTATCGTCAGGACATTATCTGGCCCACGTTGGCCCTGCGAAGACTTGCAGCGGATAAGATCGAGGTATCCGATGAAGAACTTGAAAAGGCGTTTGAACGAGAGTACGGACCCCGTGTCAAGATTCGCATGATGATGGTTTCGAATCGAGAGCGGGCAGATCAATTGCGAGCGCAGGCCGTTGCCAAGCCGAACAGTTTCGGGGACCTGGCCAAGGAACATTCTGAGGATCCAAATAGTGCCAGTTCGCGTGGGTTGGTGCCAGTCATTCGCAAGCATTCCAGCGAGAAGAATGTCGAGCAGGCAGCCTTCGCGTTAGCCGAGGGTGAAATTTCAAAGGTCATACCGTTAGCAAACCAGTTCCTGATTCTGAAATGTGAAAAGCGGGTTCCGCCGATCTACGTGGCGGAGCGGTTGCGGGCGGATGCCAATCGACGCTTGCAGGACCGCATTGTTGACAGCAAGCTGCGTGCTGCTTCGGCAGGCCTGTTCCAGGAGCTGCAGAAATCGTCCAAGGTCGTGCTGATCTACAGTGATGCACAGCTGCGTAAACAAAATCCTGGGATTGCAGCCACGATTAACGCACAGCCGATCACGGTTCAACAACTGTCCGAGGAATGTATCACGCGCTATGGTGCCGAGGTGTTGGATGGCGAGATTAATCGCAAGCTGTTGATGCAGGAATTGGCACGTCGTAAGAAACAGGTGCTGCCTGCGAATATTGATCGGGAGATTGCACGCGCGGCAGATTCCTTTGGTTACCTGACCAAGGAAGGAAAGCCGAACGTGGCTGCCTGGCTCAAGGACGTCACGGAGAAAGACGGTGCCACCGTGGATCTCTATATCCGGGATGCGGTCTGGCCCACGGCGGCCCTGAAACAACTGGTGGATGGCCAGGTCAAGGTGAGCGAAAAAGATCTCAAGCTGGGATTTGAATCTAACTACGGCAGCCGCGTGGAAGTGCTGGCCATGGTGATCGGCGACCAGCGGCAGGCGAGTCGGGTTTGGGAAATGGCTCGGAACAATCCCACGGACTCCTATTTTGGACAGCTGGCCAAGCAGTATTCGATCGAACCGGTTTCACGGGCTAACCTGGGGAAAGTTCCTCCGATTCGTCGTCACGGCGGTCGGCCCCATATCGAGCAGGAGGCCTTTGGACTCAAGAAGGGTGAACTCTCTGGAGTGGTTGCCATTGGTGACAAGTTCGTCATCATGCGCTGCCTGGGGCAGACCACACCGGTCGTGACCAGTTTCGAGGCGATACGAAGCGAGTTGCAGAAAGATATCGTGGAAAAGAAAATGCGAATCGCGATGTCACGCGAGTACGATCGTTTGAAAGAGTCGGCTGAAGTGATAAATTTCCTGCGCTCTGCAGCCTCCTTGCGGGGTGGCAAGGCTGCTTCTTTTCGGGGCCCCTAGTTCTGATGCGGCTCTCAGCGTGACCATCTCAAGACTTGAAAACGCCAGGCTTGTCCTGGCGTTTTTTTGGTTTCTCGGTGGCTAAATTCGCTGGCCTGTGAGTCTCGGTCGCAGGTTGCTTGACGCGCTACGTCCAGCAGCACAGAATGCCTCCCTGCTGGTTTCTTTGTTACGGTACTCTTGTAAGCGAATCGAGATCATGACCGATCCATTGTTTGACGTGAAAGATCAAGTGGTCCTGGTATCCGGGGGTAGCCGGGGAATTGGCCTGGCCATCGCTGCTGGTTTTGCCGAGCGCGGCGCTCGCGTGGTGATCACCGGGCGCGAGCAGGCAACCCTGGAACAGGCGGTCTCGTCGATCGGTGAGACACCGGTACCTACCCGGTCCCTGGTCTGCGATGTTTCCCGGGCAGATGAGATTACACGCACGGTGGACCAGGTACAGGAGTTGCATGGATGCATTGATACGTTGATTAATGTGGCGGGTGTCAACCGTCGTAAACCGAGCCTGGAAGTCACGGAAGAAGATTATGACTTCATTCTGGATATCAACCTGAAAGGAGCTTTTCTGCTTTCCCAGGCAGTAGGTCGCTTGATGGTGGAACGGGGTTCCGGCAGCCAGATCAATATTGCCTCTCTCAATACCGATCGCCCCTTGAAAAATGTGCTGCCCTACGCGGTCAGCAAGGCCGGTATGGGGCACATGACACGTGCCCTGGCGTCGGAGTGGGGGCCCCACGGTGTGCGTGTAAATGCCCTGGCCCCCGGCTTTATCCTCACAGATTTGACACGTAAACTATGGTCGGAACCAAAGATCCAGCAGTGGGGTCTGGCCAACACCCCGCAACGTCGACTCGGGCAGCCCGAGGATATGGTCGGGACGGCCATTTTCCTGGCCTCTGCCGCTGCCGCCTTCATGACCGGACAGATCCTCTACGTGGATGGCGGATTCACGGCAGGGTTCGATTGGCCGATCGATGATTGAATCGAACAGTAGTTTTTTTACAGGAGCCTGTAGATGAGAAACCAACGATTGTTCCGTGTCAGCCTGCTGTTCATTTTCCTGTCCGCATGGACGGTCTCTGCAGCCCCTCGCAACGTGGTGCTGTTCGTGACCGATGACCAGAGTCCGGATGCCGGTTGTTATGGCAACTCCGTGATCAAGACTCCGCACCTGGATCGCCTGGCCAAGGACGGCGTTCGGTTTACCCAGGCGTTTTGCACAACGGCCAGTTGTAGTGCGAGCCGTTCCGTGATCTTGACCGGGATCTACAATCATGCAAATGCCCAGTACGGTCACCAGCATTCGTATCATCACTTCCGGACTTACGATAACGTCAAGAGTTTGCCGGTCCGGATGGGTGCCGCCGGTTACCGGACGGCGCGGATCGGAAAATACCATGTGGGTCCCGAAAAAGTGTACCAGTTTGATACGGCCTTACCGGGGAATGGACGAAGTCCTGTCGAGATGGCCAACAACTG